>CAZRPQ010000608.1:0-1736 GCA_964601725.1 uncultured Salinivenus sp.
GCTCGATACGTCGGCTCGTGGTACCTGCGAACCCGAACGACCGTTGTGCCGCGCCCGGGAACGTGGGCCGTCGCTCAGCGACTGGGGGTGCGGCGCTTCTACTCCTCGACGGCCCCTGCCTCCTACGTAGATGCCGAGGGGGGAATCGGTCGAAGCGTCGAACTCGTCGGCGCGGACTCGGAGCTGCTCGTGACGCGGACGTTCTTTGCCAGTGTGCGAGTTCGGCATTTCCTCACGCCCCACCTGGGCGTTACGGCCGCCCTGCGATACAGCGACGACGGGGTCTTTCAGCGGACGGGCGGATCAGTGGGCCTCATCGGCCAGTGGTAGACGTGCTCAGCACTCTAGTCTCATCGGCTTGGCCGCTTCCCGGTTGATGCACAACCTCGCCTACCGACTCGCTCTGCTGGCCGGCATCGGGGGCCTCGTTCTCCTCACGATTGCGGGCTCGGGCGACGACGTGCGGACGCCGCTCGGGGTGGCGGTGCTCGCCGCCGCGGCGCTCCTGGTCGGCGTGGGCAAGGCCATCGATCTGCTGGGCTACGTGGAGGAGGGGGCGACCGATGCGGAGGAGCCGCCGTGAGTGGTCCGGCCGCGACGAGGGACGGGAACCAGAGAAAGGTTCTACGCGGAGGCCAGAAGCACGGCCCGCCGGAGCTCTGTCCAGCGCCCCTCCGTCTCCTCCGGGTGGTGCGGGTTTTTCTCGCGCAGCCACTTCTCGACGGTCGTGAGATGCACGTCCTCGTCTGCGCGGCGGGCTACCTCGCGGTACACCTCGGCCGTGGTGTCTACGTCGGCCTCCCCCATTACCTCCCAGGCCAGGGTGGCGTAGTGCTTCGTAGTGGGGGGCACGTCCAGCTCCTGCTCGACCGCCGCGGGGCCGAGCGCCCGGCGGCGCAGTTGATGGTCAACGACCTGCTTGCGGACCTGGAGCGCGTTGTACTGGAGCGCGTCCTGCACGTGCTGGGCCTGCTCCTCGGCCGTCATCGGGCCTTTGGTCTCCACGGGGCCCGGATCGGGCAGCCGCTCCTTCAGCCGCTCCATCTCCTCCGCGATCGTGGCGCGGAGGGCCCGCAGATCCGCAAGGCCCATCTCGTCGACCTGGGCGGTGGCGCGGTCGGCAGCCGCGCGCAACCGGTCGCGCCACTCGGCCCGGAGCCGGTGCAGGGCGTTGGGCGGGGCGTCGCTCATCGGAACCATGCGGACACGAACACGGAGAACGCGAGACGGCCGGTCGGCGACCCGCGGCCAGGGGGACGGACTGTGAAGGGGCGGGGCGAGTTCCAACGCGGGATCGTCCCCGGACCTGTGTACGTTTTGATAATCCCTTTCTTGACGATCGAACATCCCAGGCCCATGTCGATCCTTCGCCACCTCGAAGCTCACCGCGATCTCGTCCTCGATGCGCTCCGCGTCTACCTGGGCACTGGCTTGTTCTTCCGGGGCCTTGCACTGCTCGTGACGGAGGGCGGCCTGCAGCAGCTGGTGGGCACCACGGAGCCGGGACTCGGGCTCGCGGGCCTTTCCGTCTACGTGACGGCGGCGCACCTGGTGGGCGGAGCGCTCCTCGCCGTGGGGCTCTACACGCGCTTCGCCGCCCTCGTCCAGCTCCCCATCCTGGTAGGAGCGGTGGTTCTGGTCCACTGGCACGACGGCCTCCTGTCGGCGGACCAGTCGCTGGAGTTCTCGGCGCTGGTGCTGTTTCTTCTGATCCTCGTCTGCACGTTCGGAAGCGG
>CAZRPQ010000609.1:0-1734 GCA_964601725.1 uncultured Salinivenus sp.
CTGCACAAGATCCGCGAAGTCGCAGGCCATAGACAGTCCGCCAAACAGCTTCTGAGGGGTTCACGCGTCACGGTTCACGCATTACTCATCGCTATGCCAGCGCGGATTCCCGCCCCGAGTCGCGCACGAACATGCAGGTCGAGTTCGTCTGGTCAACCAGGCGACGACCCACCACGGCGCTGCTGTTTGGAAACCGGCCCAGGTCACTCAGCTTCTCCCGGAAGTCCTGCGCCTTGTCCATCATGGCGTAGGAATTGTTCGTCATCTCTTCCGGCGTGGCGGAGTGGGCGAGCCAGACGGCCATCAAGACGTAAATCACGAACGACACGCCAACGGCGGCCAGGGTGCCCGGGGGAATGCTGCGCTTTGGGTCCGCGAGGTCGCCGCTCCTGTTGGCCCCGGCCATGATGCCCGTGGTGGCGGGAACGAAGACGGCGAAGACCGTCCAGAAGGAATTGGCGGGGCGAAACGTGAATTCTTCTTGGTTGGGCAAAAATGTGGGCCTTCGTCGGGGGAAATAGGGGGGTTATGGAAGGCGAACACGTGAAATCGATGCGGCGTTGTCCTATTCTGTGACCCGCCGGCCCTGAAACGCCCGCACTCCCCCCGTGTCGGCCCTGTCGGGACGCGTTGCGCGGTCGGCCTGCGTATTGTCCTGCTCATCGATCCGGTTCTACGCATGCCGACGACCCAGACGACTGACATTCATCAGCTGCTTGCTCCCGACCGCGTTCGGATTGGGCTGCCGGGCACGTCGAAGTCAGAGGTGATCGATGCGCTCGTCGACGTGCTCGACGGCCACACGGCCATCAGCAACCTGGAGGCGGTGCGGAGCGCCATTTTTGAGCGCGAGGAGAAGATGTCCACGGGGGTGGGAAAAGGGCTTGGCCTTCCGCACGCCAAAACCCCTGCGGCGACCGAAACCGTCGCCGCCTTCGCCACGACCGACGCGCCGGTCGACTTCGGCGCCGTCGACGACGTGCCCGTCCGGCTCCTTCTCCTCCTCGTAGGGCCGGAGGGGCACAAGTCGCGGCACATCAAGATCCTGGGCCGCATCTCTCGACTCGTGAGTCGAACTTCGATGCGCGAGCGCCTCGTGGCGGCCGAGTCTCCGGAGGCGATCATCGAGATCCTGCGGGAGGGGGAAGCTGAGCTGCGGGGATGACGAGGGGGGGCGGGGACAGGAAAACAGGAAGTGGGGGTTTACGGACTACCGCCATACGCCAACAGTCACGAGGAACGAGTCACGAGTGGGCTCAGCCCTTCGGCCTGACTGGTCGCAATGCGCAAGCTGCTGGGCGCTCCCGCGCTCCCCTTTCTCCATCCTTCCACTCCCACGCACGCCTACTCACCCACTCTCGAACGCTACCCTTCTTGCCAGTGAGCACTTCTTTCCAGAACATTCGGGGCACCTTCGACATCCTCCCCGACGCGTACGCCGCCGGCGGCGGCACGCGGATCGCGAGCAGTGCGGAGTGGCGCCACGTGGAGGAAACGGTCCGCGACGTGATGCGCCGACACAACTTCGAAGAGATCCGCACGCCCGTCCTGGAGCCGGCCGAGCTCGTGGCGCGGGGGGTGGGGGAGTCGACCGACATCGTGCAGAAGGAGATGTTCGCCTTCGAACGGAGGGACACCCAGTACGTGCTGCGGCCCGAGATTACGGCCCCGGTCGTGCGCTCCTTCCTCCAGCACCACCTCGACCAGCGGGGCGGGGTGCAGAAGCTGTTCTAC
>CAZRPQ010000610.1:0-1729 GCA_964601725.1 uncultured Salinivenus sp.
CTCACCCCGGCTCCTCTACCTCCTCCCCAAATTCGTGGGTGATGCCGGTCGTCTCCATGACCTCCAGCCGCCGGTAGTGCCGCCGCACCTCCGGGCCGGCCTCGCGGTTGAGCGGGATCGTGTCGACGATCATGCGGGCCTTCCGGTCGTACGTGAGGTAGTTGTAGACCCAGTTCATGAAGGCGATGAGCCGGTTGCGGAGGCCCGGAAGCTTCGTCACGTGGACCAGGGCCCAGATGAGCCAGGCGAGGACGCCTTTGAGCTGAATCCCGCCCGCCAGTTCTGCGATGCCCGCGTTGCGCCCCACCGTTGCCATCTTGCCCAGATCGCGGTAGTGAAAGGGCCGGAGGGACGCGCCGCGATGCCGACGCTGAATCTGCTCGGCGGCGTGCGTCCCCTGCTGAATGGCAACGGGGGCGAGCTGGGGATAGAGCGCACCGTCCGCATCCTGGGCCGCCGCCACGTCGCCCACCGCGAAGATATGGGGATGGTCGGGGACGTGCAGGGCTCGGGTCACCGGGAGCCGCCCGCCCGGGCCGAGGTCCACGCCCAGGGCCTCGGCAAACGTCTCCGCGAGTGGATGGGCCCGCACGCCTGCCGCCCACACGGTGGTGCCCGCCTCCAGAAAGCCATCGTCCGTATGGACGCCCCGTTCGGTGACCGCCTGCACCGACGTTTCTAGCTCGACGTTCACGCCGCGGTCCTCGAGCGACTGCTTCGTGTAGTCGCGGAGCGACGGCGAGTAGGCCGCCATCAGGTCCGAGCCGCGGTCGAGGAGGTGCACCTCGGCGGTGCCCGGCTCCACCCAGTCGAAGTCGCGGCACATCGTTTCGCGGAACAGCTCGGCGAGCATGGCCGCCGTCTCCACGCCCGTAGGACCGCCCCCCACGATGACGGCGTCGAGCGCGCACGAGCCGCGAAGGGCCGTGTTGCAGTCGGCCTCCTCGAAGCGCTCCAGCACGTGGTTGCGGAGGTTGAGCGCGTCGGGGATGTCTTTGAGGGGGAAGGCGTATTCCCGCACGCCTTCCAGGTCGACGTAGTTGGTGACGGCCCCGGCGGCGAGGATCAGATCATCGTACGCCATGGAGGCCCCGCCCTCCGCGTAGATGCGCTTCTCGTCGGGGTCGACGTCCACAATGTTGGCCCGCCGGAACTGGGCGTTGTCCTGTCCTCGCAGAAGGTCCCGGACCGGCATCGTCACGTTGCCCGAGGTGAGGCCGGCCGTGGCGATCTGGTAGAGAAGCGGCTGAAACTTGTGGTAGTTATTCCGGTCGAGCAGCATCACGTCGACCGGGGCGCCCTTAAGGCTCTGGGCCGCCTCGACGCCTGCGAATCCGGCCCCGAGGATGGCGACGGTTGGCCGACCGCTTGATGCTTCCGTTCCATTCGTGGGACTCGCGTGCTCCATGCCGTAGGGGTGTCGGGTGCAAAACGATGCCGACGAGAGTGCAATCCCTCTCGTTCATGTTGTTTAGCACCGTTGGGAAGGCGTTACGGATGCGGCCGTCCCGAGGCCGTCTTTCGGGAGCCGACGCGCCGAGAGTGGCCCGGCATTGCCGATGCGTGAGGAACGTCGTAAACGGAGCGCGCCGACCTCGATCGAGAATGCTCTGGCGGAACGGGGGTGAGTACGGGAGTGTGGGCGTACGGGCGTTTTTTTCATACCCACATACCCCCAAACGCCCACACCCAGCGGCTTCATCTTCGGGGAGTTCTGCACGGCTCGGCA
>CAZRPQ010000611.1:0-1728 GCA_964601725.1 uncultured Salinivenus sp.
GCGCTCCGCTCGGAATGACGATTTTTAAAGTTGTTTTGCTGATCTACTTAATGTGGAGTATAGGCCTCTCGCGTCCGGCATGCCCAAACGCCCCCACGCCCACACGGTTACTCCTCGTGTTCGCGCGACCACGCCTCCGGATCGGCCTGCCACGTCTCGAGGAGTGCTCGCGCCTCGTCCGACAGGTCGTGTTGGCGACGAGCCACGTTCAGGAGAACCGGAAAGGTTGTAAGGACGTGGCGGTCCACGTCCGCCTCCCGAAAGGCGGCCGCGGCCGCGTCGAGCCCATAGGAAAAAATGGCCAGCACCGCCCGCACGGTCGCCCCCGTTTCCCGGAGGACCGACACCGCGTCGAGCGCCGACCCGCCCGTGGAGATGAGATCCTCCACTACGAGCACGTCATCGCCCGGCCCCAGGGTTGCCCCCTCAATTCGTCGGCCCTGCCCGTGGGTCTTGGCCGCCGAGCGGACGTAGGCCATCGGCGCGTCGAGCCGCTCGGCCAGCCAGGCCGCATGCGGAATGCCCGCGGTGGCCGTGCCGGCCACCGTGATCGGCATCCAGCCTTGCCCCTGCACCACGTCGGCAAATCCATCGGCGACGGCCCGCCGGACCGACGGATGCGCGAGGGTGCGCCGATTGTCGCAGTAGATCGGCGCCCGAAGCCCGGAGGACCAGGTGAACGGGTCGTGCGGACGGAGCGAGACGGCGTCAATCTTCAGAAGCGCATTCGCCAGCGACTGAGAACGATCGGACGCATTCGGATCGATGGGCGTAGCGGAGTCGGGCATGCGGGCACGGCACTGAATCAGAAGAGATGAACCCTCCGCACGCGAAGCGGTCCTACTCCAAATCCATCTTCTCTTCCACCGGAGCCACGACGTACAGCGCCCCCGTCGCCAGCGTGAAGCCCACGACGACGATCAGGGCCATGCCCGGCAGGCCGCTGTCGTAGAGGAGCCACTTCGCCGCCCCCTGGAAGGGGGGGGACAGATAGGTCGCCGCCCGGAGCACAAGGATCCCAAACAGGAAGGCCACCTGAATCATCGTCTTCCCCTTCGCCACGCGGTAGGTGTGAAGCGTCTGCCCGTAGGCCGCGGCCCAGGAGCGCAGGGCCGTCACCACGACATCGCGCAGCGCAATGGCCACGACGGCCCACCACGGCACGAGATCGGGCGCCTCCAGGGCCAGCGCGATGAACGTGCCCAAAATGAGCACCTTGTCGGCCAGCGGATCCAGGTACTGTCCGAGCCGAGACCGCACGCCAAACCGCCGGGCCAGCACCCCATCGTAGTAGTCCGACAGCGAGGCCAGCACGAACAGAAAGACCGCGCTCATCTGGCCGGCCTGGCTCTGCACGGACAGCAGCAGAAGCAGCAACGGGGTCACCAGGATGCGACCGACCGTCAACAGATTGGGGATGTACCGGAGACCTGCCGAGGTATACATGACAATGTTAGGATAGAGGAGAGCCCTCAAGAATTCTTGGGCTCGCGACAGAATTGCTGAAAATTTGCACGGACGACAGGGAAGACAGTTGCACGCCCGGTCTCGTAACGTGCCAAGTCTGCAAAGATTTCAGTCCGCAGGGGGCGCTGTGCCATCTATGACGCCCACCAGGGGGCCTCTCCCGCCGCTGTCCTCCGCACATCTGCCATTGTGACGGACTGACACCGTCCCACAGGGCCCGGCATTGTTCTTGGTGCGTAGTGTATCCGGTGGTGTAGAGCA
>CAZRPQ010000612.1:0-1727 GCA_964601725.1 uncultured Salinivenus sp.
GAGGACTCCAATCCCTGCCCAAAACCCTCCACAATCCCATGGCCGAAGAGACATCCGAACTTGCCGAACGCGGGGAGGAAATCTTCGAACGGGTGGTCAAGCCCCAGGTCGAAGACGAAGACGATCGCAACTACATCGCCATCGACGTCGAGTCCGAAGACTTCGAGGTCGACGCCAATCAGCGCGCCGCCGCAAACCGGCTGCTGGAACGGCACCCCGAAGCCCAGGGACGCATCTGGTTCCGCCGCGTCGGCAGCCGCGTCACACACCACTTCGGAGGGCGCCTTCGGGAGGAGGGCGAGGAATGACAACTGGATTCTTTACCGCGGATCGGGAACCGGCCCTGTCCCTGGAGATCCGCGGCCCCGACGGCGCACAGTCCTTTGATGCCGTGATCGACACGGGGTACAATGGAGCCCTGACCCTTCCTCCTGACTGGATCGACGCGCTGGGCCTGACCCAGTCCGGCGAAGAGAGCGTGAGTCTGGCCGATGGTCGGGTGATCGTCGTTCCGATGTACGTCGGCTACGTTCTCCTCGACGAACAGGCCTATGAGGTCGACGTTGCAAAAGCGCAAACCGATCCGCTCGCAGGAACCGCTCTCCTTTGGGGCTTCTCCCTCCACGTCGAGTTCGAGGCCCACGGGCTTGTTGAAGTCGACCCGCTACCGGACCCTTCTTCGTGACCGGCCCTCGTTCCCGCTGGCCACCATCTTACACGCCCTCGCTGGGAAATAGTCAGATCGCGGCAGTCCCGGTAGGCGCCCGGAGGGAGGCGCGGGCCCCGGAGCGGCTCCGGCAGGGGAAGCGCGACGTGCAGACCGCACTGCCATGGCGCTGGGCGACCGGAGCGGTGGAGCGGAGTCCCTGCGCCGTCGCGGCGGGCGGCGCGACCGAGCCCCCCCACCCGAGGGAGCGCGGCCGTATCGCCGCGAGACTCGCTACGAATGAATCGGAACCGGCGCGTTCTGGTAGCAGGCCGGGCAGAAGAGCGACCCGCAGGCGCGGCTGCGCCCCGCGGGGTGCGCGCCTGGGAGCGGACGCGACCGCCGCGCCGGGCCGTGGGTGGAGCGCCGGAGCACCGCCCTTCCGTGTCACTCCCGGTGGCGAACGAGATGGGGAGAACGGCGCCTGTAACCTCAATCGACGGACTCAGAGAGGAGATTGAACGTCTCCTCGTGCAACTCCCGGAATGTTTTCGCGTCCTCAATCAAGTCTTCTCGCTCCGCGTCGGTTACGTCCCGTCCGTTGGCCGGCGTTTCTTCAGGGGACGGACGCTCAGGCTCGGTGGATTTGTCTCGGTTGGTCGACATATCGAGTGAACCTTGAGGGACAGAAGCAAACGGACCGTCGCTTAGAGGACGGCTCACCGGACCTTTTCAGTATCGGTCGTCCCGGTTAAAGTTCATGTATCTCCCGACTCAGAGCGGCACCGATGGTGATTGTGCACCGACGGCTGTCGTGTGCGGGTGCCATCCGCGATCCCTATCGGGACGGACTCGTTGCCCCGACCAAGGGGACGGGCCAATCAATCGAGGCGTGATCCCCCCAGCGCATCGGCCGCCGCCCGCAACTCGTCGATGAGGCGCTCCCGGCGCTCCCGGGCCGCCCGGGCGTCGATCGTCCCGGCGCGGAGGGCCGCCAGGAGCTGGTTGAGCTCGGCCTCCACGTGGAGGACCCGCTCCCGGCAGGCATGCGCCGCCTGGGCAAGCGTCGGCGGAGGAGACG
>CAZRPQ010000613.1:0-1720 GCA_964601725.1 uncultured Salinivenus sp.
CGCCGTATCCGCAGCCCACGTCACACACCTCGGTCCCTCGCCCGATGTGGGCGTCCGCGGCCACTCGATGCACGAGGTGACGCACTGCGTCCTCCGGCGACAAGGTCGGTGAGGTCCAGAGGCCGTGGTGCAGGTGCTCCCCCCACAGTTGCCGGTAGAACCGATCAAGCCGGTCGTAATGCCCGGCCACCGAGCCAGGCTGAGTGTCGGGGTGTGCAACCATCAAGAAACGGCTTGTCGTTTGGAGGAGGAACCAATCTTGCGCGCTTGATTGGACAGCCCACTACTACTTTGTTTCGGAATCGCTGTTTTGCTCATCTTTGTCGCCGCCCATGGCCTCTTCCTACGACCCCGAAACCCGCCAGGACCGCATCACAAATCAGTGGGTCGCCTTTGCCCCCTCGCGGAGCGGCCGCCCGAAGCACACGACGCCCGAGGCGGTGCCTCCCGCGCCCGACGAGCCCCCCCCGGTCGAGGGATGTCCGTTCTGCCCCGGCCACGAGGACATGCTCCCGTCCGTGCTCTGGGAGCTGGACCACGACGGGCCGCTACCCTGGACGACGCGCGTGGTGCCCAACAAGTACGCGGCGCTCGATCCCGACCGGGCTCCCGACGACCAGACGTGCGGGCTCTACCGGTCGCGGGCCAGCCGGGGCCGCCAGGAGGTCATCATCGACACGCCGCGCCACCACCAGCCCCTCGCCCAGATGCCGGTCGCGCAGGTCGATGCCGTCCTACGGACCTACCTGGAGCGGTACCGCACCATTCGCAGGGAAGACGACAATCTGATTCCCTTTCTCTTCCGCAACCACGGAGCCAGTGCCGGCGCGTCGATCGCTCATCCCCACAGCCAACTCATCGCCCCCGACTTCCGACCGCCGCAGATTGAGCGCGAGGAACGCGCAGCCCGGGCCCGGTACGAGGAACTGGGACACTGCCCGTACTGCGCCATGATCGAGGACGAGCTCGCGGCCGAGGCGCGGCTCGTGTGGACCAGCGAGGCGTTCGTCGCCTTCGTCCCGTTCGCCGCCGAGGTTCCCTACGAGACGTGGATCCTTCCCCGCGAGCACGAGCCGGAGTTCGGGCGGCTCGGCGACGAGGATCGAAAAGAACTCGCCGAGGGCCTCCATGGCGTCCTCGGATGCCTCCGGACGTGTCTGGACGATCCGGACTACAACTTTTTCGTCCGCACCGCCCTCGATTACGAATCAGACCATCCGCACCTGCACTGGAGCCTTCGCCTCCAGCCCCGCACCACGGTGCAGGCAGGCTACGAGTTGGGCACAGGGCAGCGCATCAATCCGTCGATCCCCGAACGGGACGCCGCCGTTCTTCGCGGCGCGGACTGATTCAGCCTCCCATCAGTTCTCTCCAGCGGCCAAAGAAACCAGCGGCCAAAGAAAAAGCCCCGGAGCAAAGACAGCTCCGAGGCTTCTCCTGGTGGGGGAAATTTTGGCCCTGCTGAATAAAGGGCTGTACAGCGCGAAAAAGGCCGGCTTGTGGCGCTTGGGCGGGGACGAAAGTGTCCGAAATCGCCTTCTTCAGTGCCGCCAATTTGAGCCAGCTAAATGGAGTTTATCGGCACAAGTATCGTTTCAAGAGTACCGAACAAAAACCGGCATTTCAAACGCTGTTTATCTTTCCGGACCCGTTTTCCCGACGTACTGAGATGAGGGGATTCCTTACCCCAGCTTGTAAAATTTCTCGTGGGTGACCTGCC
>CAZRPQ010000614.1:0-1718 GCA_964601725.1 uncultured Salinivenus sp.
GGGTCCGCCTATGCGGTGGGCACGAGAAGCCACCTCGCCCTCGAACTCTTGCCCGAACGGCTCAACGGGCGCCGACTCCATCAGCTCCGGATCGTGATCGAAGTGTGCGTCCTGATCTTTGCCCTGCTGGTGATGGTGTTCGGTGGCGTTCGTCTCGTCTACGTCCTTCTTATCGCCGGACAAACCTCTTCCTCCCTGGGAATCCTGGTGGGGTATGTCTACTCGGCCGTGCCGCTCTCGGGGTTAATCATCGTGTTCTACACGACCGTTCACATCCGCGAGGAAGTTCGAACCCTGGCTCGCCATCCAGACGACGCGTCCAGTCCTGACGCTGCGTCTACCGGCGCGTAATTCAATCTGCGTTCCTGAACCCCTAACGCCATGGAAGTCCTTCCCATCCTCGTCCTGGTTGTTATCTTCGTTGTGACCCTGGCCATTGGGGTACCGGTTGCCTTCTGCCTGGGACTGAGCACCACAGCGGCCTTGCTTTTCGGGGTCGACCCTGTTCCGACCCTCACCACGGTGGCCCAACGCATGGCGGCAAGTCTCAACTCCTTCCCTCTCCTGGCAATTCCGTTTTTCATCCTCGCCGGTGAGCTCATGAACCGAGGAGGGATGGCCCGCCGACTGGTGGACTTCGCGAAGGGGCTGGTGGGGACCCTGCCGGGGGGGCTCGCCTACGTGAACGTCGTGGCGTCGATGCTCTTTGGTGCGATTTCCGGATCGGCAGCTGCGGCGGCCTCCGCCGTGGGCGGGTTTATGGCGCCTCAGATGGAAGCGGAAGGCTACGACAAAAACTTCAGCGCAGCCGTCAACTCGACTGCCGCGACGACCGGTCTGTTGATTCCGCCGAGCAACATTCTAATTGTGTACTCACTCGCCAGTGGGGGCGTCTCGATCGCCGCCCTCTTCCTCGCCGGATATCTTCCCGGGATTCTCGTGGGAGTAAGCCTCATGGTCGTCGCTGGATACTGGTCGTTCCGGGCCAATTACCCGACCTCGGAGCGCCTGCCGTTGAAAGAAGTGCTGTGGCGGTTTCTCGATGCACTCCCGAGCCTGTTTATGCTCATCGTGGTGATTGGTGGCATTGTCGCGGGCATCTTCACCGCCACTGAGGCCGCCGCTGTCGCTGTGCTGTACGCGCTGATCCTCGCGTTCGGCTATCAGGAAGTGAGTTGGGACGACCTCCCCGACACGCTTCTCAGCACGGTCAATACCACCGCGATCGTCATGCTTCTGATCGCGACGTCCATCGCCCTCTCCTGGATGCTGTCCTTCGAAAACATCCCACAGCTCATCTCTGAAGGAATCCTCGGTCTTACGGAGAGCCGGATCGCCATCCTGCTCCTGATGAACCTCATTCTCCTCGTGGTGGGCACCTTCATGGACATGACCCCGGCTGTGCTAATTTTCACGCCGCTCTTCCTGCCGATTGCGACCAACCTCGGCATCGATCCGGTCCACTTCGGCATCATTCTCGTGCTCAACCTCTGCGTGGGCATCTGCACTCCTCCGGTCGGCACCGTTCTCTTCGTTGGGGCGGCGGTTGGCGACACGACCATTTCCCGCATGATTCGGCCCATGCTCCCCCTCTACGCCGCGATGGTGATCTCTCTCCTCCTCGTCACCTTTGCTCCCTGGCTTAGCCTCTGGCTTCCCGGGGTCTTCGGGTTTTGAGAAGGGTCGCCCGCGGCTGGCTAAAAGATGCTAGAGGCCCC
>CAZRPQ010000615.1:0-1716 GCA_964601725.1 uncultured Salinivenus sp.
CCTCCTCGTAGGTCCGCATCTCGCCGTCGACGCGGAACCGCTCGAAGCCCTGGGCGGAGGTCTGCTCGAAGAGCTCGCGGTAGTGGCCCTTGCGCCCCCGTACCACCGGCGCCAGGATCTGGAGCCGGGTGCCTTCCGGGAAGTCGAGGAGGCCGTCCACGATCTCGTCGTCGCTCTGCTGCCGCATCTTGGTGCCCGTCTCGTAGGAGTAGGCCGTGGCGGCCCGGGCGTAGAGCAGGCGCAGGAAGTCGTACACCTCCGTGACGGTGCCGACGGTGGAGCGCGGGTTGCCGCTCACGGTCTTCTGCTCGATGGAGATGACCGGGGAGAGGCCGTCGACGTAGTCGATCTCGGGCCGCTCCATCATCTCTAAAAACTGGCGGGCGTAGGCGCTCAGGCTCTCCATGTAGCGCCGCTGCCCCTCGGCGAAGATGGTATCGAACGCGAGGCTCGACTTGCCGGACCCCGACACGCCGGTAATGACGACGAGCCGGTTGCGGGGAATGTCGAGGTCGATGGCCTGGAGGTTGTTCTCGCGCGCGCCGCGGAGGGTGATGTGCTCGGGCATTGAGGGGGACGGCAGCTTCGTGAGGAGGAGATTGGGGCGAGCGTTGCCGCCGGATTCTCGTATTGCGTACTGCGTGTTGCCTGACTCTGGCTGCCCCGACGGCGTCAATCCATACATGAGAGGTTACACCGTTGGGGCGAGCGGGCGTTTCTCGTTGGGACGGGGGTGTGGCGTCCTGTGACGAAGATGTTGCGGGGGCGTTGCGGAAAATCAAAGTCTTTGCTCTTCCGACTGATCACTTCAGCCACTGCGTAGTAATAGCCGCAAAGCAAATTTCGACAGGGCAACTCCTATAATGGCTGGCGTATATTCAGAAAGGCGACATCGTTGAGTGTAACGAATAGCAGCCCCTCCGAATCCCGAGCGTAGCGAGAGGTGACTTGCCGACTCGACGACGGATACATCTACATTGCCACATTGTACTAAATGCTCCTCTTCTTTCTGGACTACGGAGCACCATGAGCGAACTCAGCATCGACATCCCCGACGACACCCTGGAGGCGCTGAAGGAATCCCCCGACACGGCGGGTGCGACCCTCCGAATGGCCGCTGCGGCCAAGCTCTACGAGGTGGGTCGCCTCTCGACTGGCGCGGCCACCCGGCTGGCCGGCGTGTCTCGCTCGGTGTTTCTGACCCGATTGGCCGACTACGGGGTGGATACGTTTGACCTCGACGGAGAGGAATTGGACGAGGAAACCCGCCTTGCCTGATCTCAATCGCCAGCCACCGTTGCCGACGACTCGGTGTTGAGTGCGTAGTCGAAGTCCACCTCCAAATTCTCTTCCGTGTAATCGCGCGGCATCTGCCGTTTACTGAGCAGTGCCTCGAAGTCGCGTCGCGACACTCCGGCCAGCTGTCGGGCCTTCCCCAGCGGCAGGAGCCGCCGGGCGTAAAGAGTGACGGCCAGTTCTTTCCGCACTTCCTCTTCGGCCGTGTCGGGCGGCAGCCGCAGGGCCGCGGCCACGTCGTCGGGAATGTCGACGCTGAGCTTGGGCATGATGGGAGCGCCCCCCCAAAAATGATCGGAACTATAAGGATTTAGGTATACGCTGCCCACCCCTTCAAGGTGTGCTCAAATGTCCCCTATTTCGGCCCCCTGACGCCCGGAACGTCCGCTTCGCTCCCGGTTCCGGGCGCTGGGAACGCAG
>CAZRPQ010000616.1:0-1715 GCA_964601725.1 uncultured Salinivenus sp.
TCCGGGTTCGACACCCAGTCGCGGATGGCCTCGTTCGTCGCCTCCTTCAGGGTTTGGCTCCCGCTCGTTGCGGCCCGCACCTCCGCCCCCAGCAGTTCCATCCGCTCCACGTTGAGGCGCTGCCGCTCCATGTCCTCGGCGCCCATGTAAATTACGCAGTCGACGCCAAACTTGGCGCACACGGTGGCCGTGGCCACGCCGTGCTGCCCGGCCCCCGTTTCGGCAATGATCCGCTCTTTTCCCATCCGCGTGGCCAGCAGGATTTGGCCGAGCGTGTTGTTGATCTTGTGGGCGCCGGTGTGGCAGAGGTCCTCCCGTTTCGCATAGATCCGCGCGCCGCCAATTTCGTCGGTCAGGCGGTCGCAGTACGTGAGGGGCGTCGGGCGACCGGCGTAGTCGCGGAGCAGATCGCGGAGCTCGGCCTGGAAGTCCGGGTCGTCCTTGTACGTAGCGTAGGCGGCCTTCAACTCCTCCAGCACCGGCGTCAGGATCTCCGGGACGAACGCGCCGCCGTAGCGGCCAAAGTGACCGGAGGCGTCCGGGACGGTGGAGCGGCGCGAATCAACAGCGGACTCGGGCATCGGATCGATGGTTGGGTGGGTAGGGAGACTGTATCTCGTAGGAAAAGGGACCCTCAGGCCATACGCAACGCGCGGCCCGGCTCAAGCGTCATGCGTTCCGGCTTCTTCCAACTCTTCCTTCGCGGCGCCGAACGCATCCATGAACACGTCGATCTTCTCGAAGCTCTTCTGCCCCGGCGCGTCCTCGAGGCTGCTCGACAGGTCGATGGCAAAGGGACGCATCGTGTCGATTGCTCGTCCGACATTGTCAGCATCGAGGCCACCGGCCAGAAAGAGCGGGTACTCGTCGGAGAATTCGCGGGCGAGGCGCCAGTTGAAGGATTCTCCCGTGCCGCCCCACACGCTGGAATTGTGCGTGTCGAGCAGAAAATAATCGGCGCTGTCCTCGTAGCGCTCGAAGAGAATACGGAGCTGTTCCGGGGACGCGTCGTTCCGCACATGGATGGCCTTGATGACGGGGCAGTCCACCTCCTCCACGACGTACGGGGGTTCTTGCCCGTGGAGCTGCGCCAGCTCGAACCCCGCCTTCTCGACGGCCTCATTGATCTCGGCCGCCCCGTCGTTCACGAAGACGCCGACGGGCTCCGGCCCGTGGACCCACTGGATGATATCGTCGGCCAGGGTCGGGGGGGCGTACCGCGGGCTCTCGTCGTGCTGAATGAAGCCGAGATAGTCGGCCCCGGCGCCCGCCAGGTAGCGCGCGTCTTCGAGCTCGGTGATGCCGCAAACTTTCAGTTCAACTCCCATAGGTCGTCAACGTGTGGATGGTTGGATGTATGGACGTGTGGAGGGGACAGGCATCACGTGGACTTCCAGACTTCCATCCGTCCACACTTCCGTGCTTACCTCGCTCGGGCGATTTTCTTGCCTTCGGCGCGGAGCTGGGACAGGGCCTCCCCCGGATGCTCGGCGCGCATCAGGTGCTCCCCGATGAGGACGCCGTTGACCCCAGCCTTCCGGAGGCGGACGAGCGTCTCGGGATCGCTGAGCCCGCTCTCGGCCACGCGCCCCACGCCCTTCGGGGTCTGGTCGAAGATCCGAAGCGAATTCTCGATGTCGACCTCGAAGGTATGCAGGTCCCGGTTGTTGACGCCGAGCACGGTCACCTGATTCCAGTCGATCTTGTCGAGGTCG
>CAZRPQ010000617.1:0-1715 GCA_964601725.1 uncultured Salinivenus sp.
GCCTTCCAGGACCACCTCCTCTTCCAGCCGAGCAGCAGGCTCCTCGCCACGCCCGACGCCGCGGGGATGTCGTACGAGACGGTGACCCTCGACACCGAAGACGGGGAGACACTCCACGGCTGGTGGATCCCCGCGCCCGATGTTTCACGTGGAACGCTGCTCTTCTTCCACGGCAACGCGGGCAACATCTCCGGGCGGCTGGAGAGCGTGCAGCAGTTTCATGAGCTGGGCCTCAACGTGCTGATCGTCGACTACCGCGGGTACGGGCAGAGCACCGGCTCGCCGTCGGAGGAAGGAATCTACCGGGACGCGGAGGCCTGCTGGGCGTACCTGACGGAGACGCAAAACGTTGTCCCCCATAACGTTGTGGTCTTTGGGCGGTCGATGGGCGGTGGCGCCGCGACGTGGCTCGCGACGCGAAAGCAGCCGGGTGCAGTGGTCCTGGAGTCGGTATTTACGAACGTGCCGGACGTGGGGGCACACCACTACTCCTTCCTTCCGGTGCGGGCCCTCGCGACGAATCAGTTCGACAACGAAGCTCGCGTAGACGAGATCGACGCGCCGACACTCCACATCCACAGCCAGGGGGATCGGGTGGTGCCCTTCAGACTCGGGCGCCAGGTCTACGAGGCGTCCTCTGAGCCCAAGCAGTTTCTGGAGATCGAAGGTGGGCACAACGACGGGTTCATGGTCTCGGAGGAAAAGTACCTCCGGACAATTGACCGTTTTCTGGAGGAGCACCTGCGGTGACGTGTGGATGGATGGAAGTGTGGAAGTAGGGAGGCTCGAACGCTTCTGCTTCCATACGTCCAAACCTCCAGACTCCCAGACGAATCACGCCTCCACCGTCGCCACCGTCTCCGTCTCCTCCAGCAGCAGTCCCTCCATGATCTGAAGCGCCTCGTGGAGCGTGGGCACGTCCTGCACGATGGCGCGCATGAGGCCGCCCTCCACGTCGTCCTTCATCACGTACTCGCGGTCGAGCAGGGCGAGCTTCTCCAGGAGCGGGTGGAAGACCTCGTCGTAGAAATACGGGTCGGCCTCCTCGCTGGGGAGGTAGAGGAAGAGGCGCTCGTTCTTGTAGACCACCTTTGGCATCCGGAGCTGCTCGCCGAGGAGGCGGAGGCGGGCGCCGGTGAGGAGGTTCTGCACCGGTTCGGGCACGTCCCCGAAGCGGTCCTCCATCTCGTCGAGCAGGTCCACGAGCGTCGTCTCGTCCGGCGCGTCGCTGATGCGGCGGTAGAGGTTGAGGCGCTCGGTGTTGTCCCGCAGGTACGACTCGGGGATGTAGGCGTCCTCCTCCACGTCGACCGACGTCTCGGGCCCTGGCGGCACGGCCTCGCCGTCAAATACGTCGTCGAACTCCTCGTCCCGCAGCTCCTTCACCGCCTGGTCGAGGATCTTGTGGTACGTCTCGTAGCCCACGTCCTCGATGAAGCCGCTCTGCTCGGCGCCCAGGAGGGAGCCGGCCCCGCGAATGTCGAGGTCGCGCATGGCGATGTCGAACCCGCTGCCGAGGTCCGAGAACTGCTCCACCGCCTTCAGGCGCTCACGGGCATCGTCGGTGAGGCTGTGGATCGACGGCACCAGCAGGTAGCAGAACGCCTTCCGCTGCGACCGCCCCACGCGGCCCCGGAGCTGGTGCAGCTCCGACAGGCCGAAGTGCTCGCCCGCGTGGTTGATGATCATCGTGTTGGCGTTCGAGATGTCGAGCC
>CAZRPQ010000618.1:0-1714 GCA_964601725.1 uncultured Salinivenus sp.
GACCCATTTGCCGTTGAGGTCGAGAACCCGGCCGTTGAACTCGGCGGGGGCCCTGTCGAGCACGTCGGCGATGCGCTCACCGTCGATTCGCAGGGCTCCGCGCTCGACCGTCTGCGTTGCCGGATCGACGAGGCGGGCGTCCGTGAGGAGCAGGCTCGTGGAGTCGGATTTCGGCTGTGCGGGGCTCCCGATCGGGAACAGAAGGAGACCGGCAAGCAGCAGGACGAGAGGAATCATGAGCTGAGGGGGCATGAGTTGAGGAGTCGCGAGGGGCTCTTTCGACCGCCAGCGGCCCGATCGGGACCGCTTCAGAGGGTGAGTGTGAGGCCGAAATACAGCGATCGCCGGAAGTCGGTGGTGCGGTAGCGGCGCTCGGAATAGTCCGGCGAGTAGGCGACATCGACGGCGTTTGCACGGTCGAAGACGTTGTTGAGGGCAGCGTAAAAGACCACGTTCTGCCGTCGGTTGAAGGGCCAGTAGTAGCTCACCTGAAGGTCGAAGCGGTGGTAGGCGGGGAGACGCCTGCTGCCCACGGGCCCATCGACGGGCAGAATCGCGCCGGAGTTTGGCCGCTCGGTACCCACGACGGGGGTGAAGGGCCGCCCGGTGACGTAGCTGTAGGTGCCGCCGACTCGGAACTGATCGATCACGCGCACCTTCCCGACCGCCGTGAACTGATGCGTCAGGTCGTAGGGAGCCGGGCCGTCTTGCAACTCCACGTCCGTTCCGCGGTCGCGGGGCTGGGTGCGATGGGAGCGGAGGAGGCTGTAGGAGGCCCAGCCGTTGAATCGGGTCTCCAGAAACGCGCCGTATTTGGCGAAGAGGTCGAGGCCCTGTGCGGAACCGCTGCCTGCGTTCGCGTAGCGGGAGGGGCCGGTGCGGACGACGAGGTCGCGGTACGGCTTGTGATACGCCTCGGCCCGCAGGAGCAAATTCTCCCGCTCGTGCCGTAGGCCGAGGACGAGGTGTTGGGCCCGTTGCGCCCCGAGCGAAGTATCGCCCGCGTGCTCGCTGTAGGTCTGGAGCTGGGGAAACTGGTGGTAGAGGCCCCACGCCGCCCGCAGCTGAGTGTTGGGCGCGAACTGCCAGGACAGTCCCACCCGCGGATCCACGACCGGTCGGCCCGCTCGGCTGTGGTAGTCGATACGGACCCCGGCCCGCGCGACGAGCGACGAGCGCAGGCTCGCCTCGACCTCGGCGTACCCGCCAAGCCGCGTGGCGGGGAGCGACGTGTTCACCGAGCGCGTGGGGGCGTCCGGTGCCACCACGTTCGGCTGCGTCGGGAACGTGCCATCGAGCCGGTAGCGCCGCCGTTCGACCGTTCCTCCCGTGCGGACGGTCCAGTCGTTGACGGGGCGCGTCGCGTCCACCCGGAGCTTGGCGGCCCGGTCCGTCGGGGCCAGGTCGAGGACGCCGAAGTCTTTCTCGGAGGAATAGGCGCTCCAGGACGCGCTCGACTCCAGGGTCCATCCGCTCACCTGGTCCGTCCACTGCAGGTTGTAGAGCTGGTTCGTGGTCTGGCCGCGGTAGAGGCCCGAAAACGCGCCCGTCGCCGTCTCCACGCCGATGCGGTTGTGCCGGACGAAGGCGAAGAGCTTGAGCTGTCCCGACGGCCGTTGGGAGTAGTCCCACGTCAGGCCCAGGTTGCCGTCCATGCCCTGCGGCACGGTGGCGTAGTCGCCGTGCTGGCCGTTGACGCGGAAGAGGAGCCCGG
>CAZRPQ010000619.1:0-1708 GCA_964601725.1 uncultured Salinivenus sp.
ACCGGGCGCTGGCAATGACCATCGATGTCAACTCACAGACTTGAAATGCTATCCAACCTTTAACGCCCCAAGAGGCAGGTCCTACTGGTTCTGCCGACATTTTCGGCTGGAATCCGTATTACCGCCCATTCAGGGGGCGCGCCCCACGAGCACTTCTTCATTCGGTTACACTTCGTTCAGGGCGCTTACGGAGGTTTCGGTGTGGATGGCTCGGATGGCCGCGGCGAACCGGGGCGCCGCGTCGCAGATGCGAAGGCGCTCCGCCGCTGCGCCCGTCAGCCGAGGAGCCACGGTGTTGGTCACAAAAAGGGCGTCGAGCGGGGCCTCCGCGATTCGTTCGCTTGCGTCGCCGACGAATAGCCCGTGCGTAGCCACCGCGTAGACCGCCTGTGCGCCCCCCGCGGAGCAGGCCGCGATGGCCTGACTCATCGTTCCACCGGTGCTAATCAGGTCGTCGACGACGATGGCAACGCGGTCGTCCACCGTCCCCACGAGCGCCCCGCCCGTCACGCTGTCTCCTTTCCGCATTTTCTCGACGAAGGCCGTCGGCACCTCGCGGCCGAGCACGGCCCCCAATCCCTCCGCAAACTTTCCCGCCCGCTTTACGCCCCCCTCGTCCGGCGACACCACGACCACCCCCGCGTCGCCGACCACCTCGTCGATCTCGTGTACGAACAAGGGGTGGGCCTCCAGGTGCTCGGCCCGCGCGCGGAACGCGTTCTGGAGCACGGCGAGGTTGTGCACGTCCATTGTGAGGACGCGGTCGACCCCGACCGCCTCGAACATCCCGGCCACGTAGCGGGTCGTCACCGGGCCCCGGGGCTGGGTCTTGCGGTCCTTGCGCTGGTAGCAGAGGTAGGGGATGACCGCCGTCACGCGCTCGGCCGAGGCGTCGCGCAGCGCCCCGAGCATGAAGAGCAGGCGGCACAGCTTGTCGTTGACGCTCCAGGTGTCGTCCGCGTAAAGGGACTGGACGACGAAGGCATCGCGCCCCCGCACGTTCACTTCCGGGCGCACCTCGTGCTCCCCGTCCGTGAAGGTCCGCTCGTGGTGATGCTGGAGCTCGGTGTCGAGCGCCGCGGCCACGGCCCGGCCGAAGGCCCGGCTCTCGGAGAGGGCGAAAAGACGGAGGTCGTCGGACATACCGATGTGTGGGGAAATCCGTGCAGGGAAGGGTTACGTCCGCAATCGAGTGTGCACGTCGTCTGGACCTGCGTGTGGGAGTATGGGCGTGCATGTCCCGACTGCCCTTGGGGGGGGCGATTTCCCTCACGCACGCCCAAACGCACACACCGAACAGTGTCCTCTTTAAAAACAGGACGTTTTCACAGCTCCGGTGGAAGCGGGACGAAGGTGCGACTTAGTCTTGACTCTCCTCCAGGGCCCGCTGGGTGAGCTCGTCGGCGGACTGGATCCCGGCATCCTCGCGCAAGACTTGGCGAATGGCGCGCTCGGCGTCCGCCTTGCTCATGCCCAGCTCCGTGAGGGCCTCCAGGGCGTCGGCCCGCGCCTCGGCCCGCGCGTCCGATCCTCCACTGAGAGGAGACGTGTCTTCGAAGACATCCAACTCTGCGAGGGGGTCCCGGAGTTCTACGATGAGCCGGTCGGCCGTTTTTTTCCCAACCCCCGAAATCTGCGTCAGCCGGCTTTTGTCTTCTTCCATCACGTGATCGCGCAGCTCGGTGGGGCTCATCGACGAGAGGGCCGA
>CAZRPQ010000620.1:0-1704 GCA_964601725.1 uncultured Salinivenus sp.
TCGCATGACGGCACTGTGCCGCCCCAACAGGAATGGGGACACTGCTCTGCGTTCCCTCAGAAGCCTGTCCCGTCCCGATGCGAATCGTGGACGGCACACGATCACGATCGGTGCCGACCACTGCCGGAGCTACCCACCGGATGAATCGGCCACAGTTGACGGATGGATGGCCCCTGCCCGAGCCGAGCGATTGAGGAAGCACCATTACGACCTCGCGCCCAACAGGGGTCCCCGCCGTCGACTCCCCGCGCCCAACTCTCACCGCCGTATTTCTGAGTTATGCGGGGCCTCCGCCGTTCGGATCTTGACGCCGCGCAGCCTGGGACGTAGCTTGCACGGCCTGTTTACTCAAATATATACTCATCTTGCCCATGTCCAGCGTGATCTCGCTGCTCAATCAAAAGGACGGGAGCGGCAAAAGCACCCTCACCACGAACCTCGCCCGTGCCTTCCAACTCGGCGGGCACAGCGTCCACATCCTGGACGCCGATCCCCAGCGCACCACCTCGGAGTGGGCAAAGTTGCAGCCCGAGGATACGCCACTGCCTAGCGTCACGGCCACCACCGCATCGGACATCGAAGCCGACGTGGCGGAGGTGCAGAGTGACTTTCTGGTGGTGGACGGGGCCCCGACCCTGAACGCGCTCAACAGGCGAGCCGTGGAGCTCAGCGACCTGATACTGATCCCGGTGCGGGCAGGCGGGCCGGACATGTGGAGCGGGGGAAGGCTGGAGAGACTGATACATACGCGGCGCGAGAAGACAGGGGGATGCCCCCAGGCCGCGTTCGTCGTGTGCCAGCAGATCGCCCAGTCGAACCTCGCGTCAGAGATTGGAGACGTGCTGGTGAGCAGCTATCCCCTGCCGGTGCTGGGCGGGCGGACGAGCCACCGAGCCGCCTACGCGGAAGCGTTGTCCTGCGGCACTACGGTCCTGGACCTGCCGGAGGCGACAAAAGCCGAGACGGAGATCCGCCAGATTGCAGACGAATCCCTTTCGCTACTTGGCTCCGACCCCCCGAACGAATATGTGCCCGAGGGCGCTCCGGAGCACCGAGACGAGGCGCAAGATGGAAAACCGGAAAAGGGGTCCGCAGAGGAGGAGCTCACTGAAGATTCCGTCCGGGACGCCCTGCTCGACGCGGAGACGCGAGACGGGGCGCCGACGAAGCGGCTTAACGCAGAAGTGCCCTCCGGGCTGCACAACCGGTTCAAAACCGCCTGCAGGGCGGAGGGGGAAAGCATGACGAACGTGGTGACTCGTCTCCTGAAGACCTACGTGGCCCTAAAGGAGTGAGAAATGGGTCGGGTGCACCCAGGTAAAGGAGACCGACATTTTCGGCCAGAGTCGTCACAATTACCCCTGGCACCCTTTGCGAAGGTCGATCACGCATCGTTCGCCGGGGACGCCAGACGGTCCCCGGCGCTGCGGAGTGAGTCCTCCCGGGATGCTATCTATTCGTCGGCCCCGACGACTGTTGCATACGCGTCGTCGATGCGGTTGCCTGGGATCCGCAGTGGGCGTGAACCTGACGCCGCTTTCTATCGTTTTTATGGCGCTTGTCGCCTCTTCGTCTCTGTTGCTCAGCCTTCTGTTGTTGCCATGCCGACTCCCGACACGCCACCGCGCATCACGCACGTCTCCTGGGGCCGCCTTGAGGTCGAGAACGGCGCCGAAAACGGCGCGCAGTCCTTCAAAGACGCGA
>CAZRPQ010000621.1:0-1702 GCA_964601725.1 uncultured Salinivenus sp.
TCGGGGGCAAACAGGGGACGCACGCCCCACCACGTGCGAACCACCGGGGCGTCGGCGACAGGGGGCAGCATGGTCGCACACTCCTGGACGGACTTCTCAATCTCCCAGTCGGCCTGATCGTACTCGTCCGGATCCGACACGGGCACGCTCGTCGTTCCGAGCACCACCTCGTCCGAGTGTGGCACGATAATGTCCCCGTCGTCTGGGTTCCGGCACCGGTTCAGGGCCGGCCCGAGGCGGTCATACTCCACAGAGATCATCACGCCCCGGGAGGGTGCCATCTCCACGGATACTCCGGCCATCGACGCCACCGTGCCCGCCCATGCACCCGTGGCGTTGACGACGTGCTCGGGCTCGACCGCAGCCTCGACCTCTCCCCCAATCATCGCCTTCACAATCCGCCCGTCCTCAACGACCATGTCCTTGAGGGGCGCGTGGGGATGAACGGTCGCACCGTGGATCTGGGCGTCGGCGGCGTTGGCCGCACAGAGCCGCGACGGGTACACCACGCCGTCGGGCACCCACATCACCCGCTCGACCTCCGCCGCGAGATCTGGCACATGCGCCCGGACCTCCGCCTCGTCGAGCAGACGCGTCTCAATCCCGATCTCCTCGCAGGCGGCCCGCTTCTCGTCGAAGTACGCTGCGTCATCCTCGGCGAGTTGGACGAACAGGCCGCCCGTATCCCGGATGCAGTCTCCCGCGATGGAGCGAAGAATGCGGTTCTCCGCAATGCACTCCTCCGCCCCCACCCGGTTGGCCTCGGCGTAACGGGCCCCGCTGTGCAGGAGCCCGTGCGAGCGGCTGGACGCGCCGCTGGAGAGCCCGTTCCGCTCCACAAGCGTCACGTCGATCCCGCGCAGCGCGAGGTCCCGGGCAATGCCCGTGCCGGTGGCGCCGCCTCCAACGACCAGAACTGTGGGAGAGTGTGTCATTCGCAAAGAGAAGGATGGGAGCAGACGTGATCGTTTCGACCCCGCCGTACCCCCGTAATCCCGACCGGATCCGTCGCTGGACACCGGAAGCAGGATCAAGCAGTCAGCAGGGATTCGAAACGTGAGCGCGAAACGCCGAAGCGACAATGCAGCTAGTTCTTACGTATCACGTGCACCCGCCTGACAAAGAAGGGTTGAGAACTTGTCGTAATAGGGGGCGTCCTTTCCGACGGTCCGCCCCATACGTTACATCGATTCCATAACTCCGCCCCCACCACCGCGCCCCGTGCAATGGTTGCGGACCAGAAAGGACGTGTTGGGAGAGGCGGCGGGGCCGCGGGAGGCTACTTCGAGTTGCGGAACTCGTCCGGCAGCACCTCCACCACCTTGTGGGAGCCGGTGAGGAGGAGGCCGTCCTCCGGGGCCGCGGTGCGCTGGAACGCGGCGAGGGCCTCCGGCAGCGGTCGTGGGGCGCGGGTCGTCACGTCGTGGGCGCGGAGCGTGTCGGCAATCTCGTCCGGCGGGAGCGCCCGCTTGGTGTCGATGGGGATGGGCGTGACGTGGGCGTCGCGGGCGGCGAGCATCTGGGCCACCTCGGGCAGGCCCTTGCCCGCGACGGCGTTGAGACACACGTGGAGGGTGCCGTCCCGCGCCGCGACCGCCGGCGCCACGGTATCGAGCGCGGTCCGAATGCCCGGCGGGTTGTGCGCCACGTCCACGACGATGAGGGGCTGCTCCCGAAGCACCTCCGCCCGCCCGTGGAATCC
>CAZRPQ010000622.1:0-1700 GCA_964601725.1 uncultured Salinivenus sp.
ACCGTCTCGGATCACCAGAAGATCAGCGACACGCACGGCAACTTCGAAGGCCCCCTGAGTGACGGTGACCAACTCGGCTTGGGCACATTCACGGCGCTGGAGGATCTCGACAACAACGGCGTTCCGGATCTTACGGTCGGTGCTCCCCTGGACGATGACGGGGGTACTGGGAGCGACGCCAACCGTGGGGCCTTCTGGATCCTTTATCTGGAAAGCGATGGCACGGTCGCGAATGAACAGAAAGTGAGCGACACCCAGGGCGGATTCGGCGGGGCCCTTGACGATGAGGATCAACTTGGGATTTCGAGTTCCGGGATTGGCGATCTCAATGGAGACGGGCTTCCCGATCTGGCGGTCGGCGCCAATGGGGACGACGACGAAAATAACAACGCCGGGGCCCTATGGATTCTGTTTGGCGAGCCGGCGATTCTTCCCGTCGAGATCGCAAGCTTCCAGGCCACGGCCACCGAAGAGGGTGCCCGTCTTACGTGGCAGACGACCAGCGAAACGGACAACGCGGGCTTCGAGGTGCAGCACAAAGAGGCGGAAAGCCCCACGTGGACGCGGGTCGGATACGTCGCGTCGAATGCCCCGGGCGGCACCACGACAGAACGGCACCGCTACAGCTACACGGCAGAAGACGTGCCGATCGGCCCCCACTGGTTCCGCCTGAAGCAAGTCGACCTGGAAGGCTCAGGGACCCTCACCGACCCG
This sequence comes from uncultured Salinivenus sp., assembly GCA_964601725.1. GTDB lineage: Bacteria > Bacteroidota > Rhodothermia > Rhodothermales > Salinibacteraceae > Salinibacter. The sequence continues at coordinate 715 of CAZRPQ010000622.1, forward strand.
GTCAGGGTGGACGTGCCAATGCAGGAAGCAGCGAAGCTAACGGCTCCGGCCCCGAACCCAGCCCCCCATACGGCTACGCTATCCTTCGCGGTTAAGGAGCAGTCCAGAACAACAATCACGCTCCACAACACGCTCGGGCAACGGGTGGACACCGTGTATGACGGGGTCCCGCCGGCCGGGGAGCAGCAGACGGCCCGGATCGACGCCACCGGCCTGCCGAGTGGGACGTACTTCCTGCGGCTCCAAGCGGACGGGCGGACGCGGACCCAGCGGCTGACGGTCGTCCGGTAGGGTCGGCCCTCTCCGAAAAGCACGTGGCGTGTCCTGCGTGGGTCAGCCGCCCCCCCCGGTGGCCCAGTCGCGAGCACGGGATGCACTCCCTTCCGTGATTCCGGGAAAGCGTTCTCGGATAACCTCGGCGGACACCCTCCTGGGTTCTCTCTAAGAGCCGTCGACGGAAGGGGGATGGACGAGAGTTTCGCGCTTGGGGCCTGGGTCCCGCGGTTCCTGCGGGGCGGACGTGCACCCGCTGTGGTACAGGAAAACGAGGGACAGCCCGAGTACTGCTCCCCGCACGGTGTAGGTGAGAGCTGTATCTGCTTTTCCTGAGCCAGACGAAGGATTCTCCCACCCGATCACTCCGCCGGCAACCGCTCCACCAGCAGGAAAATACCAGCTCGACGACAAGGACAGCGCCCAAACCAGAACGCCCACGAGGACGAGCATCACCGCCGTACCCGCTACCCGGGTGGCCCACGACAGGATGTCTGCGTACGTCTCTTCTCGCTCACTCATGGCGATGTATGGGTCAACGCATCACGGCGTCGCTCTCTCCTTCGTCGCTCTGCAATTCTCAGGACGTGAGACAGGCTGTCCATGCTCAGGGGGGAGACGACGTTCGTTCCCGGTACAGGCCGCTGGGTTTGAGGATTAAGTAGACACGCAAAAGAATCTTAATGAGGAGTCATTCCGAGCGGAGCGAAGCG
>CAZRPQ010000623.1:0-1699 GCA_964601725.1 uncultured Salinivenus sp.
CCCGACCGGATCCTCGAAGTAGTCTCCACCCGCCTCCTCCCTCCGCCGAACTTAATCTGAATTTTCAGACCCAGACCTTCCAAACCCATGCTTCCATCCCGCTCTCTTTCTCCCACGCTCCCATTCCCGTGTTCCTCCACCGTCGCCGTCGCGCTCCTCGCCGCCGTCCTTCTCGGGTGCGGCGCCGAGGCGGAGCGGTCGGACGCGCCGGAGGCGGCGCCCACGCCGGTGCAGACCACCCCGGCCACGGCCCGCACGACGCCGCTCCCCATCCGCACCAGCGGCCAGTTGGCGTCGCAGGCCGAGGTCCAGCTGGCCTTCAAGGTGGGCGGCATCATCCAGGACCTCCGCGTTGATGAGGGCGATCGGGTGCGCGCCGGCCAGCCCCTGGCCCGCCTCGACCTCTCGGAAATCGACGCGCAGGTGCAGGAAGCCCAGAGTGCCCTGGAGAAGGCCCAGCGCGACCTGAAGCGGACGCGGCGGCTGTACCGCGACTCGGTGGCCACGCTGGAGGAGAAGCAGAACGCCGAGACGGCCGTGGAGACGGCCGAGGCCCGCCTGCAGACGGCCCGGTTCAATCGGGAGCACGCGGTCATCGAGGCGCCGGAGTCGGGCCGCATCCTGCGCCGCCACGCCGAGGCGGGCGAGCAGGTGGGGCCGGGCACGCCCGTGCTCACGCTGGGCGCCACGGGCCGCGGGTGGGTCGTGGAGACGGGCCTGCCGGAGGCCGACGTGGTCCGCGTCTCGCTCGGGGATAGCGCCACCGTCACGTTCGACGCGCATCCGGATGCGCCGCTCGACGCCCAGGTGACCGAAATTGCCGACGCCGCCAACCCGCGCACCGGGACGTACGAGGTGGAGCTCGCGCTGCCCGGCGCCGAGGTGCCGCTCAAGTCGGGCTTCATCGGCCGCGTGACGCTGCATCCCTCCGGCACAAACGACTACGTGACGGTGCCGGCCCGGGCACTCGTCTCGGGCGACGGGCAGACCGGCTCGGTGTTTACGATTGACTCGGACTCGCAGACGGTGCGGCGGCGTTCGGTCGAGGTCGCCCGTATTCTGGACGATACGATTGTTCTGGAGGACGGGCTTCCGGCGGGGACGCCGGTTGTGACTGCTGGGGGGCAAGCGCTGACCGATGGAGACTTGGTTCGGCGAGTAGAAGGTGGGAAGGTTGCAGGTGGGAAGGTTGAAGGTGGAAAGGTTGAAGGTGAGAAAGTGAAAAGTGGAAGGTGAGAGGGTATGACCTGGGAAACGCTCGCAGCCTCACCGGGGGTTGTTTTCGAGGTGGCGGATGAAGCCCTGAATTTGGCGCGAGACGCCCGCCACCTTCGATCGGAGTGCCTGGAACGTCTCCTCATCGATATACCCCTGGTCGCGGGCATGATAGAGTTGACTTCGAACCTCCCCCGCCGACCCTTTCGCGTACCGGAGAAATCGGGCGAACTCCCCGCGCTGATTTCGCTCAAAGCCCTCTGCAATGTTCGACGGAATCGAGACCGCCGCCTTCCGGATCTGATCCCGCAGCGCGAAATCCTTCGCAAATGAGCCACGCCCCGTGATCTGGTAGATCTCGTTCACGAGCTCCGTCCCCGCCTTCCAGGCATCGATCTCCTCAAACCGCTCGATTCCAGCCATGTCTATCTCCTCGCAAATGAGTCCGATGACACGCACTCACAAGACACGAGCCGCCCTCCAA
>CAZRPQ010000624.1:0-1698 GCA_964601725.1 uncultured Salinivenus sp.
TCTTCTCGACGGCGAGGTAGTGCTCGGCGGCGTCGATTTCGTCGCGCAGGGGGGCGTCGAGTTCCTCCTCGTCGAGCAGCGTGTAGCGGAGGAAGCCCGACAGCTCGCGCACCGCCGTCTTCACGCGCTGCGGATTCTCGTCGGCCAGGGCGCCGATGGTGTTGAGGGCGTTGAAGAAGAAGTGGGGGTTAAGCTGGTAGCGCAGCATGCGCAGCCGGGCGCGCTGCGCCTCCGCGTCGGCCCGCAGCAGGCGCCGCTCCTGCTTCTGCTGCGCGTACCACTGCGCGAGGCCCAGGTAGAGGCCGCTCCAGGCGAGCACGACGATGGGAAAGGCCGCGATGCTGGACAGGATGGAGCCCTGTCCGGGCCGGAGGGCCGTGATGCCCGTCACGGGCGCAATGAACGGAGTCACCCAGTCGACCCCCCACGCTTTCACCTGGTACCAGGCCAGCCCCACCGCCACTCCGCCAACAACGATGATCAGCCCCTGCCACAAAGGCCGCCGCCGGCGTAGCCCGACGCTCCAGTAGAGAGCGCCGAGCCCCGTGCTCAGGAGCAGTCCGCCCCCCGTCGCGATGAGCGTTTGCTTCCAGAGGAGATCCGCAAAGGGCTGGTGGGGGCGAAGCGTGAGATAATAGGCGACGCCGTAAACAATCCACACGGCCCCCTGCAAGCCGGCAATGGCCGCGGGGCGGAGCGGCGGTGCAGCGGAGGGGGACGACGCGGAGTCGGGCACGACGGGCGATGGGGGCAGTTGGGTGGACGCGTGTTCAAGAACTCCACTGAAGCGCAAAATGGAAACCGAATCGGGGACCGTCTCGTCTCTCGATTGGTGAGCGGTCGTTATCGATGGTGAACGGGGCATCGCGTTGGGGGGCAATCCATATCATTGTATCGCGCCCAAAAGCACATGCCCAGCGGTTCTCCGGTAGGGAGCGCGGGCGAATGAGAGAGGGGGCGTGAAGCGTGTCCGGTCCGGTTCTCGTCGCATCATCTCGCTACACTCCGCTTCTGAACTCATGTCGAACGGGCATCGCGTCGCATTCCTCCTCGGGGTTGGTCTCACGCTTTTCAGCCTCACCACGGCGTCCGCGCAGGAGGCCGTCGTAGGGGCATGGTCGGGGAGCCTGGAAGTGGAAGGCATGGAGCTTCGACTCGTCTTCCACATTGAGCCGGGCGAGGACGGGCTTACCGCGACCATGGACAGCCCCGATCAGGGCGCGACCGGGATTCCGGTGTCCGACGTGACCGTGGCGGGCGACAGCGTGACGCTCGCGGTCGATCGCATCGGTGGCACCTACAAAGGAGCTCTGGCCGACGACGGCGCCAAGATTGACGGGCAGTGGACGCAGGGCGGACGGTCGCTTCCGCTCACGCTCACGCCCGCCGACGAGGCGGAGACGGCCCCGCCGCCGCGCCCCCAGCATCCGGAGCCGCCGTATCCGTACGTCGCGGACAGCGTGACCCTCCGGAACGAGTCGGCGGGCCTCACGCTGGCAGGCACCCTCACGCGTCCCCAGGGTGAGGGGCCGCACCCCGCCGTGGTGCTCGGCTCCGGCTCCGGGCCCCAGAACCGAAACTCGGAGGTGGCCGGTCACAAGCTATTCCACGTGCTGGCCGACCACCTGACGCGTCAGGGCATCGCCGTGCTCCGCTACGACGAGCGCGGCGTCGGGGAGTCGGAGGGCACCTTCGACG
>CAZRPQ010000625.1:0-1694 GCA_964601725.1 uncultured Salinivenus sp.
ACCGAGGTAGTTACGTCGCCGCTGATCGGATCTCCACTGTCGTTGAAGAGGCGGAGGCCCGCGGGGTCGAACGCGTAGAAAGCGTCATTCGACTGAATGTACATGGTGGCAATGGAGAGCCGATCGCCTCCTGGAACATCCTCGCTCGGAGGCCGGGCGAAGACGGTGAACGTGAGACTGTTGTTTTCACTTTCCATCGTCGGGGCGAGAGGACCGCCGCCGAAGGTTCCCCCGTCGCCAACTGCATCGGCGCCCTCAGGCGTCTCGGCATCTGCGTTTCCAAGCGCTTCGGCAAGGGTTCCCGGAAGGCCATCCTCCGCAACGGCCTCAACACCCTCGGATGCGCCTTCGATCAGGCTGAACGGCTGAATGTCGCTCGAATGCGCGGCGTAGGCCCCCGGCGAGAGCGGTACCGTCACACCTGTCAGGCCCGCCAGCGTCTCCACGTGGTTCCCGGGGGCAGAGCCTGCCCCCTCCGGCGCGCCATCCTCTGCGATGCGTTCGATGCCTTTCGAGGCCGACGAGCCCGGTGTGAAGCCTGGATACGTCACGTCGTCCTCGGGATTCTCCTCCGGATTGCCGCCCGCCACCTGATCGAAGTGGGCCGCGTAGCTTCCCGGGGACAGCGGAATGCTCTCGCCGTTGGCGGTCGCACCGGACTCGTCGGTTACGTTCTCCACAGTAACCGTGAACTCATAGCCGCCCGACTCCGGGTCCTCTTCGCTTTCGACGGTCACGTTGATGACATCCGACACCGGGGGGTACTCCAGCGTGTCCGGCTCAGCGTCGACTCTTGCGGTGTCTTCGAGCACTCCGTCGTCGTCAAGATCAGTAATTTGGGTGACGATGCCGTCCTCATTCGGGCCTTCGTCGGGGGTCAATTGACGGGGTGCCTGGTTGCTGCCGGTGCCCGGCTCCTGGTCCACCTCGGTGCCGGCGTCCCACAAGCCAACGGCGTCGGTGACGTCTGCTGGCCCTTCCAGCCCGACAGGCGTGCCACTGGCGTCGAAGAGGGGCACGCCGCCCGGCCCGAAGGCATAGAATGCATCGTTCGACTGCACGTACATGGTCGCCATCGAGAGGACCGTGCCGGTCCCCGGAATTTCTTCAGGACCCGCAGTGAAGCTGAACTCGAACTGGTCGCCGGGGCCCGCTGGGCTTTCTCCAAATCCATTACTCTTGGTGATCGGAAAAACGCCCGCCACGTTTTCGATGGTAACCTCGAACTGCTGCGTGCCGGCCACCCCGACGCTGACGTCCCGGCTCGTGGACGCCGTACTCCCGTTCGCCCCCTCAACGGTAAGGGTCACGGTGTACTCCCCTTGCGTATCGTAGGTGTGCGAGGGACTCGCGCCCGACCCCGTCGCGCCATCCCCAAATTCCCAGGAGCGAGAGTCAATCTCTCCTCCCGGATTTCGACTCCGGTCTTTGAAGTCAACGGTGAGCGGGCTCGACTCGACTTGCTCGAAGCTAGCAACCAAGTCGTCGTCGGAGGTGCCACTGTCGCAGCCGACTACGAGAAGACCAGCGGCTAAGACGACCGTGAAAAAGAAGCTGTGCCGAATGTGCATGAGATTGTAGCTTGTATCTGTATGGTGTGTCGGAAATGCGCCGGAACGCGAAGGGACTCCAGGCGGCCCGTCCGGCACGGACCAGACCTCTACGTCCCCGCGTCCGAATCAAGAAAGACTGAA
>CAZRPQ010000626.1:0-1693 GCA_964601725.1 uncultured Salinivenus sp.
GCCGGGCTCTCGATCCGGGAGGCCATTGAGGATGCCGCGGCGGTGCGCTTCCGCCCCATCCTGATGACCGCGCTGTCGACGGTTCTCGGCGTGCTGCCCATTGCGCTGGCGCTGGGGGCCGGGGCGGAGAGCCGCATCCCGATGGGGGTTGCCGTCATCGGGGGGCTCCTCGTCGGGACGTTCCTGTCGCTCTACGTGATTCCCGCCACGTACACCTTCCTCACGAGCGAGGACGCCGGGCCCGTGCTGGTGGGGGGCGACGGCGCGGCCGCCGGCGATGGGCTGCCCGAGGAGGACGTGACAACGCAACAGCGGGAGGTGTCGTCCGAATAGAAGCGTTGCTCCCGGTATTGCGTATTTCGTATTGCGTATCCCGTCTCGCGGAGCAGAAAATACGCAATACGCAACACGCAATACGATCTGCTCGATTCTCTGCACCTGCGTTTGGCCCCGTACATGGACACCGTCACTCGTCTCGCGTTTGCGCTACTCCTTTGCGGAGGGGGTACGCTTTTCTCGCCTCCCGTTCTGGCTCAGCAGCGTCCCGACACCCTCCGCCTCGACACGGCCGTCCAGCGCGCCCTTCAGAACAACCAGCAGGCCCAGATTGCGCGGCGCGAGGCCGACATCGCCGAGAACAACGTCTCGGTCGGCAACGCGGGCTTTCTGCCGACGCTGTCGGGGCAGGCGGGCTATTCGGAGACGATCACCTCCTCAGACCAGACGTTTCTCGGCGACGAGACGCAGGAGACGGACGGGGCAAAGTCGACGCAGGCCGACGCGGGGGTGGATCTGCGGTGGACGGTCTTCGACGGGCTTCGGCCCTTCGCCACGTACGACCGCCTGGGCGCGCAGCGGGACCGGCAGGCCGCGGCGACGAACGAGGAAATCGAGGCCCTGGCCGCCGACGTGATCGACGGCTACTACGACGTGGCGCGTCAACAACAGCAGCTCGACGTGCTGCGGGAGGCCGCCGCAATTTCGCGCGAGCGGCTCCGCATCGTCGAGACGCAGCGGGAGCTAGGCTCGGCGTCCGACCTGGAGGTCCGGCAGGCCCAGGTCGACCTGAACGCCGACTCGACGCAGGTGCTGCGGCAGCAGACCGAACTCGTCAACGCAAAACGCCGCCTCAATCGGCTCCTCGGCCGCTCCGGCGATGCATCGGCCCTCTACGCGGTCACCCCGTCGATTGACGTGGACACGAGTCTCGGGTACGCGCCGCTCCAGCAGACCGCTCTCCAGGAGAGCCCCGCGCTGAAGCAGGCCCAGCAGGCGTTGCAGGCCGCACGGGCTGAGAAACGGGAAACCCGCGCCGACTTTTTCCCCTCCATCGACGTGACAGCTGGATACGGCTACTCGCAACTCGACGCCGAGAGCGGCTTCTTGCAGGAAAGCACGAGCACCGACCTCACCTACGGCGTGTCCCTCACGTTCGATCTCTTCGACGGCCTGAATCGCTGGCGCCGCACCCAAAACGCGGAGATTCGAGCCACCAATGCCCGCCTCGCCGTCGAGGACGTGCGCACCCGCCTCACCACCGAGCTCACGAGCGCCTACGAACGGTACCAGAATCGCCTCCGGCTCGTGGAGCTGGAGCGGCAAAACCTGGAGGCCGTGCAGGCCAACGTCGGCGTAGCCCTGGAGCAGTTCGAGGTGGGGACCATCACCAGCGTCGAGCTCCGCGAGGTGCAGG
>CAZRPQ010000627.1:0-1675 GCA_964601725.1 uncultured Salinivenus sp.
CGACGAGGGCGGGGTTGTCGCGGAGGCGGAGGCTGTGGCGGAGCCAGACGAGGGTGGACGAAGACATGCGGACCGGCGGTTGAGTGCGGGTGTGCAGGCGTGGATGTGTCTTTCTTCCGGACGCCCAAACGTTCACCTCCGGCGACGCGATTCAGGACTTTTGCACGGCCCGGTAAACTCCCGCGGCCAAGGGCAGTCCCGAAAATGCATCGTGTCGGCTCGAACGAACCCCGAGACGGTCAGACGGAGGACGGCCAATTCTTTCGTAACCGCAGAACGCTCAGCGTTTTAACCTCGCAATGATTGGGGGCCCGGGCTCGCCGGAGCGGTGCGTCTTGTCCGTCTGGGTTGTAGATTCGTGGTCGCTGACTTACAATAGTACGTTCGGAGAAACGGATTCTGTCTCATCCCGGGCGACGGAGATCGAAGCGACGCTGACATCCTGAGAGGTGTACGTCGATGACTGAACGGCGACGCGACATCGTGGTGGTGGGCGCCGGCCCCGTGGGGCTGAGCCTGGCGCTCGGCCTGGTCCGTGCCGACCGATCGGTGCTCGTGCTCGAAAAAGAGGACGGCCTCAGTGAGCACTCCCGGGCACCAATCATCTGGCCGCGGACTCAGGAGGTCCTCGCGGGACTCGGCGTGATGGACCGGTTTCAGGAAGAGGGCATCGTTCGGTCTCGCATCCAGCTCTGGGACGTTGATCGGGAGCGGCCCCTTCTACACGTTCCGATCGAAGAGCTTCGGGGCGAAACTCCGTTCCCGCAGCTTCTCATCTGCCCGCAGTCCACGACCGAGCGCCTTCTGCTCGACGGCCTCCGGCAGGAGACGAGCGCGGAGGTTCGGTTCACGGCCGAGGTTACAGGGGTTCGGCAGGTGGGGAGCGGCGTAGAGGTTGACTACGAACACGACGGAACGACCCAAACGGTGACCGGCGCCTTCGTCGCGGGCTGCGACGGGGCGCACAGCCGAGTGCGGGACGCCATCGGGGCGTCGTTCGAGGGCGTGACCTACCGCATGCAGGCGGCCCTGGCGGACATCTCGTTTGAGACGACCCAGGACGTCCGGGATCCGCGCATGACCCGTCGTCGCGGCGTTGCTACAGGGATCTGCATCGACGAGCGGCGGTGGCGGGTCATCATGCCCCGAACGCCGGGGGACACCACGCCGCTCGACGCCCGCATTGAGCAGGCGGTGACCGACCTTTTCCCGACCCGTCGGTACGAGACGATCTGGAAGAGCGAGTTTCGGCTCCACCGGCGCCTTGCCGAGCCGTTCGTGGACGGGCGCGTCGCGCTGGCGGGCGACGCCGCGCACCTCACGAGTCCGGTCGGCGGGCAGGGCATGAACGTGGGCATCCAGGATGCCGCGGCGCTGCGGCGGGCCCTGCTCGCCGCGCTGGATCGGGATCGCCCGCAGCCGCTCCATCGCTACGCCACCGAGCGGCGAGAAGCGTTGGGGAGCGGGGCGGTCCGTGTGACCGATGCGCTCACGCGAGTGCTCCTGGCCCGCGGCGGGGCATTCCTCGTCCCCGCGCTGTGGGTCTTCGGGCTCGTGCTTCGCATACGGCCCATCCGGCGGGCCGTGCTGCGACGGATGGCCCTGCTCGACGATCCGTCTCGGGACCGGTGAGTCTCATCAGCCCAGTGCCGGAAGGCCGGTGACGAAGGTGAGG
>CAZRPQ010000628.1:0-1672 GCA_964601725.1 uncultured Salinivenus sp.
GTGTTCGAAAACATTGCGGCCGGGGTCGTGGTGCTGGACCGACAAGATCGCGTGGCCGACGTGAACGGTTCCGCCAAACGCCTCCTTGGAGAGCCCGACGATCCGATCGGGCAGCCCATTCAGGCGGTCCTCGACGACGACCTCTACGACGAGATTCAAGGCGCAGGCGACCATCGGGAGGTCGTGGCTCTGGAGGGGGACCGCGACGACGCGGACGGCCCACGGTACATAGACGTTCGCGTGCGGCTCATCGAAACTGACCGCGGGCGGAAAGAAGGTCGGCTTCTGCTCATCAATGACGTAACCGACCGCCACCGCCGACGGCAAAAGCTCCAGCAACAGAACAAGCGGCTCGAAGAGTTCACCTCCGTCGTGTCTCACGACCTCCGCAATCCGCTGAACGTGGCGATGGGCAACGTGACCCTCGCCCAGGATGAGTGCGGGAGCGACTATCTGGATCGTGCCGGGCAGGCGCTGGGCCGCATGGAAGCGTTGATCGGCGATCTGCTCGCCCTTGCGCATGGGGGAGCGGACATGTCCGATCCCGAATCCGTCGACCTCGCGGCGGTCGTGCAGGACGCCTGGGAGACGGTCGACACGAAGCGGGCGACGCTCGCGAACAGGGCGGAGAGCACCGTCCGGGCCGACCGCTCGCGGCTCCAGCAATTGGTCGAGAACCTGATCCGCAACGCGGTCGAGCATGGGGGGGAGTCCGTGACCATTACGGTTGTGGAGCGGGACGGCGGATTTTACGTGGCCGACGACGGCCCCGGGATTCCGGAGGACCAGCGGGCGTCGGTGTTCGAGACGGGCTATTCCACGGCTGAGGACGGGACAGGCTTTGGCCTCAACATCGTCAAGCAGGTGGCCGAGGCGCACGGGTGGGCTGTTCGGGTGACCGACGGGTCCGACGGCGGGGCGCACTTCGAGTTCAGCGGGGTCGACGTCGCTGGCTGATCGGCAGCACGGGCACCGATCATTCGGGAAGGTGACATCGACGACCTAAGAGTTTTTTTCGCTCTTGTGTAGAACGCAGCAGCGATCAATTTCAGGCCCACTTTCGTCGCGACACGCCGCGGCGTGTCGCTGCTAAAGCGGTGATTTCGGAGCGGCAACATCGAACCTGCATGGTTCTACCGAAGAGCGGGAGTTTTTTTCGAAGGAGGACCCGAACGTTGAATCTTTTGCCCCGGTGGTGCCTTGACAGAACGGCGCTGGGCGACGTGTCCATCGACCGCACCGCGTCGTTCGTCCCGTTGTCCTCCACTGCGACATGCTTCTCCTCCAGGGCGTCTTCCGATCGGGCACGACGGCGCTTTTCCGAACGCTGCGCCGGGACGCCCGGCTGTGCGGCCTGTACGAGCCGCTTCACCCCAACCTCCTCGACCACGCCCGTGAGGCCCACGCCGTCCAACCCGACCACCCAAAGTCGTCGCTCTACGCGGAGTATGCGCCCCTCCTCGACCGGCTGGAATCGCAACTCGGCTCGGCTCTCCCGGACTGGCCCCACTGGCTTGACGCCGACGACGAGGCGCCGGCCCTGGCGACCTACCTGCACTGCCTGACCGACGTCGACGCGGCGCCGCTTCTGCAGTTCAACCGGGCCTCCTGGATGGGCCCCTGGCTCGCCCGTACGTTCCCGGAGGCCTCGTTCGTGCAGCTCGTCCGCGAT
>CAZRPQ010000629.1:0-1662 GCA_964601725.1 uncultured Salinivenus sp.
CAACGAGTAATGGAGGTTCTTTAGATTTGTGGTCTTCTCGCGAGTGGTGCTCTTTTTCACAGCTCATCGGCGACTGATAGTCAAGGGCCGTGTGCAATCGATGCGGGTTGTACCACCCTTCGATGAAGTCGAAGACGCTGAGGCGAGCCTCCGATCGGGCCCCAGAGGGTCTTATTCCGATAGCAGAATGCTTGTCGTGTGGTCGGGCACTCCTACCATACCACGATCCAATTCAAACAACGTTCGATCGTCATGAAGATGACACTGACCAACCGTGGCGGGCAGAGAAGATCACTCTCGACCCGTGGGGTGAGGGATGGCAGGTCCTGGAACCGTGAGGCCGGGAGGTCAGGAGAACAGGCGGATCGCTTCGAGAAGCCGCTCCCCTTCTTCCGCGTCCTCTTCTGGCGCTTCGCCCTTTTGCGCTTCGCCTTCTTGCACTGGGCGAACGTTCGAGTGCAACTCCAATGATCTCCGATGTGACTTTTTCTTCTTCCAGCCCTGAGTCTCCCAGCCCCGGTTCCCACACCCAGTCCGCCCGCTCTGCGTCCGCGGAGCCTCTGTCAGTCCTGTTGATCGAGGATGCCCCCGGCGACGCCCGTCTCTTTGAGGAGGACCTCCGGGAGAGCGCCACGGAGGCGGCCCTGCGCCACGGAGAGGCCCTGCAGGCGGGTCTCGGGGCCCTCGACGCTCAGGAGGCCGGGGCGTCCGAGTACCTTCAGACGGAGGAACTTACGCCGACGCTGGTGGGGCGGACCCTGCGGTGGGCCGTCCAGCGGCACCGCAAGCGATTCGTCCTCTCGCCGCGGCGGTGCGACGGGATCGAACCACCAGTCGGGCATGATCTGTGAGTCGCGGGCGTCCTCATCACGCTCGAGCAGTTCCTTTTCCATACAGCCCGGCATTTCCACGCCCGTCGACTGGGCCGCCCACTCCAGGTCGCTTATCTCTCCGACCTCGTGCCGGGCGTGGCTCATCGACTGCTTTCCGCATGAGTGGCCGAGCTAGCCCTGGAGTCCCGCGACGCTTCAGCTACCCTCCAGAGAAACGTTGCCAGCACATTTGTCTGGACAGGGCTTACGGGGCGGACGAAACCGCCGATCGGCTTGCGGAGCTCGGTGATACCGGACACGTCAAACGACAGGATCGGGCCGACAACGAGTCCCGCGAGGACGTCTCTGAGGACTCCACCTCAAGCGATGTCGGAGTCGGAAGCCCGTGGCCCTCAGCTCGTAGGTCAGAGGTCGAGCGGCCAGTTACCGAGGATTGTGGCGGCTGACCATCGGACTCATTGTCCGCTGCCAAGCAGTTTTGAGGTAGGCCAATATTTGCCAAATAATACGATACGGTAACGTAGCGAATGATCGCTTAAAGGACGGCCTTCGCCCCAGATAACCACGAACAGACGGCCGGCCTGTTCTACATCTGAGCGCTACATGGGGGATGTGTTCAGGGACTTGTCGACCGCCGCCTTTCCAGAAGTTGTGCTGGAAGTAGTACACACACCTGCGGTATCGCTCATTTTCGGCATATTCCACGCTTTCGGGACTGGAAAGGCGAGTTCTCCCCCCAGAGACCTCACTGACGAGCATTCTTGACCACCGACCTTATTGACTGATGCAAAACTACGGCACCAAGCTGGCACTAGGGTACATTGCCACT
>CAZRPQ010000630.1:0-1657 GCA_964601725.1 uncultured Salinivenus sp.
GCGTGGGCGTCGTGTTCGGCGTGCTCGCCCTCGTGGCCCGCGGCATCATGGCGGGGGTGCGCCGCTTCTTTCCCACCTCGTGGGCCTACCCTTGGCGGCAGGGCCTCGCGAACCTGTATCGCCCCCACAACCAGACGACGGTCTTGCTGCTTACGCTGGGGCTGGGCGTCTTCCTCATTATGACTCTCGTGCTCGTGGAGCGCACGCTGCTGGAGCAGATCCAGGTGGCCGGGGGCGAGAACCGGCCCAACATCGTCCTGTTCGACATCCAGAACGACCAGGTCGATGGGGTGGCAAGCACCGTGAAAGAGGCTGGCGCGCCCGTGCTGTCCCGCGAGCCGATCGTGACGACCCGCCTGCAGGCGATCCAGGGCCGCACCATCGAGGCCCTCCGCCAAGACTCGACGGTAAATGTGAGCTGGGCCTACGAACGAGAGTACCGGGTCACCTACCGCGATCACCTCAGCGAGAGCGAGACGCTCGTGGCGGGGGAGTTTGTCGGTGAGGTGGACGGCAATCCCCTGCAGTCGGGCCGGGCCGTGCCCGTCTCGATGGAGCAGGAGATGGCCCGCGAGGAGCTCAACGTAGGCATCGGCGACACCCTGACCTTCGACGTGCAGGGGCGCCCGGTCAAGACCTACATCTCTAGCCTCCGCAAGGTGAACTGGCAGCGGATCGGCACCAACTACTTCGTGGTCTTCCCTGAAGGGGTTCTCGAGGCCGCGCCGCAGACCCACGTTCTGCTCAGTCGGACCTCGGGCGAAGACATGTCCGCTCGGGTGCAGGGGGAGGTCGTGCAGGAGCACCCCAATGTCTCGGCCATCGACCTCTCCCTCGTCCTGTCCACGTTCCGGGACCTGTTCGGTCGCCTCGCGTACGTGATCCGGTTCATGGCGCTCTTCAGCGTCTTTACGGGTCTCATCGTGCTGGCCGGGGCGGTGGTGGTGAGCCGCTACCAGCGGGCCGAAGAGAGCGTGCTGCTCAAGACGCTCGGGGCGTCGCGCAGTACGGTGCAGACGATTATGACGGTGGAGTACCTTTTTCTCGGCGCCTTCGCGGCGGTCACCGGCCTGCTGCTGGCCCTCATCGCCGCGTGGAGTCTCTCGTACTTCGTCTTCGAGGGCCCCTTCGTCGTCGCCCCAATTCCGCTCGGCATCGGATTCGCCGTCGCCGTCGCCGTCACGGTCGGCATCGGCCTCTGGAACAGCCGCGGCCTCTACGACCGTCCGCCGCTCGACGTGCTGCGGGCCGAGACGTAAGCGTGCCCCCGTGTCTCATTATTGTCGCACCAGTCTCCATCCGTCTCCGTGAATGTCCGCGAACAAACGTTTACGTGTCCCCACTGCTGGGAAACGACCGCCGTGCTGGTCGATCCCTCAGTCCGGGAGCAAACGTACATCGAAGACTGCGGCGTCTGCTGCCGGCCGGTTCGCATCCACGTCGTCACGCAGGGGGACCGGGTCGTCTCCTTCGACGTGCAGCCGACGCAGTGACATCACTCCCTGAGCGTCGTGTTGTGCTGAGCCCGGACCTGTGCGCCATTGATCGGGGGCGCCTGCCTCTCCCGATGGATTGAAGATAGAAGATTGGAATACTGGAAGATTGAACAAGGAAAATTGTCTATGTTTGGGGCCAAAGCAGTCTCGGCCCCCAGACG
>CAZRPQ010000631.1:0-1656 GCA_964601725.1 uncultured Salinivenus sp.
TCGGCGGTCGGGGGCCTGAGCCCTGCGAAGGTCATCCCCTGCGGCCGTCCGTCGTGCGCGGTCGTCGCATTTCATGGCAATGGCTCCTCCGCCAACTCACAGAATCGACATGCGACCGAAAATTGGAGGTTCGGTTCGGAGGAAGGGCCGGGGGGAAACGGGCCTGCTGAGAGGCAGGGAACCGCGCCCTGGCCCAATCCTACACGGTTCAGAGAGGAAGTTGGGGGTACGCACATAATACGCGCCGCCTCCTCCGGCTCTCCGCGGAAACGGCCGTGAAGGAATGGAAAACCGAACATAGTTCATACGCGCCGTTACCCTACTTTCCCCTCATGTCCGACCGAGATCGACGCGGCATGCTCATCAAGAATAACGGGGCCGACACCGTGCGGGTGTCGATGTCCTCGCGCCTGCTTCGCCTCAAGTCTGGAGAGGAGGCATTTATCACTCCGGGTGAGGTTCGGGATCCCACACTTCGCACGGCCCTCCAAGAGCGGTCCATTTCCATCGTCCGCCCGGCCACTCCCGCAGAGGATGAGACCCTCCGGGAGCGACTCGGCAACCACTAATATCAGGGAACGAAAAAGTCGCGGGGCGCGCCGCGACACACTCCTCTCCGACACCGACACCAGACACAAGAAATGTACATCGCTTTTCGCAGATTGGCATAACGACGCCTGTCCTGCCTCGTCCCTCTCCTGCGCATTGCTTCCCGCCTTCCCATGAACATTCTCGCCCTCGAACCCTGGCACAGCGGGTCCCGACGTCGATTTTTGGACGGGCTCGCCGAACACAGCGCGCACAAGATCCGCTCCCTCACGATGCCGGGCCGCTTCTGGCGATGGCGGATGGAGGGCGGGGGCGTGACGCTGGCCCAGAAGGTGCGCTCGGCCGTGGACGAGGGGTTCCGGCCCGACCTGCTTTTTGCCACGGACATGGTCAATCTGCCGGCCCTCCTGTCGCTGTCTCGCCCCCAACTCAACGACGTGCCGGTTGTCGCCTACTTCCATGAGAACCAGCTCACCTACCCCCTGCCGCCCGACGAGGAGCGGGAACGGGCCTACGCCATCACGAACTACCTGTCAGCCCTCGCGGCGGATCGGGTCGTCTTCAACACGCAGTCGCACCTCGACGAGTTTACCGAGGCGCTTCCCCAGCTCCTCCGCGACTTCCCCGACTTCACGAACATGCACACCGTGCGCGACATCCGCGACAAGAGCACGGTGCTCCACCCGGGCGTCGACCTGCGCGCTCACGACGAGTACGCGGGCACCCGCACCGAACGGACGCCTCGCGGCACGGCCCCACCGATCGTGCTCTGGAACCAGCGCTGGGAATACGACAAGAACCCGTCCGGCTTCTTCCGCATGATGAACCGGCTCGACGACGCGGGCGTCCCCTTTCAACTCATTCTGGCCGGGAAGCACTTCTACGAGCAGCCGGAAGAATTCGAACAAGCCTTCGAGCGCTACGCCGGGCGCATCCTCCACTACGGCTACGCCGAGGATTTCTCCGAGTACAGCCGGCTCCTGCACCGGGCCGACGTGGTCGTCTCCACGGCCCGGCACGAGTTTTTCGGCGTCGCCATCCAGGAAGCCATTTACTGCGGCTGCCACCCGGTCCTGCCGAACCGGCTCAGCTACCCGGAGCTCATTC
>CAZRPQ010000632.1:0-1655 GCA_964601725.1 uncultured Salinivenus sp.
CTCCCTTTCTTCTTTCCACACCCCTACCACAGATGGTTGCACTCGTCCAGCGCGTCTCCGAAGCCTCGGTCAACATCGACGGCGACACGGTCGGTGCCATCGACGACGGCCTGCTCATCCTGCTCGGCGTCCACGAGGACGACACCGAGGCGGAAAGCGAGTGGTGTGCCTCGAAGTGCGCCCACCTGCGCGTCTTCCCCGACGCCGACGGCAAGATGGACGAGTCGCTCCTCGACACGGGCGGGGATGCGCTGGTGGTGCCGCAGTTTACGCTCTATGGCGACACGAGCAAAGGGAATCGCCCCTCCTTCACCGCGGCCGCGCCGCCCGATCAGGCAGACCAGCTCTACGAGCACTTCGTCGCTAAGCTGGAGGACCATCTGGAGCGCACGGTGCCAACGGGGGAGTTCGGCGCGATGATGGACGTGCACCTCACGAACGACGGGCCGGTGACCCTGTGGGTGGAGCAGCGAGCTGGCTAAGGGTGGATGTATGGACGGATGGAGGTGTGGACGTTCTTGACCTCCATACCTCCAAACCTCCACACTTCCATCCCTATCAAATTCACACGTCCACCCCTACCCCAGTGGCGGGTTGTGGGTCTGCAGGCTGGCGGGAAGGTGCGACTCGCCGGTGAGGTAGCGGTCGATGTGGCGGGCGGCGTCGCGCCCCTCTCCGATGGCCCACACCACGAGCGAGGCCCCCATCCGCGAATCCCCCGCCGCAAAGATGCCGTCCACGTCGGTCATGAGGCGGTCGTCCGTGGCGAACGTGCCGTCATGTTTCCGCTCTACACCCATTGACGCAAACGGATTGGTGTCCGGCCCTGTGAAGCCGATGGCGACGAGCACGAGGTCGGCCGGCACGCGGAAGTCCGGGTCGAGGACAGTCCTGTCCACACGCTGTCCATTCTCGTACGTCCATTCTACACGCTCGGCCCGCAGTTCGTCGACGTGCCCGTCGCCGTCACAGTCGGCAAGTTCGGTGGTGTTGACGGCAAACTTCTCTTCGCCCCCCTCTTTCTGAGCGTAGGTTTTCTCGTACACCTGCGCGGCCTCGGGCCAGGGATTGTCCGGGGAGCGTTCCGAGGAGGGCTTTTCGTTGATGCCAATCTGCACCACCTGCTTGGCCCCCTGCCGTTGTGCGGTGGCCACGCAGTCGGCACCCGTGTCGCCCCCACCCAGGACGACCACGTTCTTGCCCGCCGCCGACACCCCGTCGTGCACCGGCTGTCCGTGCTGGCGCCGATTCGCCTGCGGAAGGAAGTCCATGGCCGGCATCACGCCGTCGAGGTCGGTGCCCGGAACGGGGAGCTCGCGGTGCCCCTGCGCGCCGAGAGCGAGGCAGGTGGCGTCGTGGCCCGCCTGGAGCTGGTCGGGCTTGAGGTCGGTGCCCACCTCTGTACCGGTCACGAACTGGATGCCCTCCTGCCGAAGCTGGTCGACGCGCTGGTCGACGCGGTGCCGGGCAAATTTGAAGTCGGGGATGCCGTACGTCATGAGCCCGCCGATGGCGTCGTCGCGCTCGTAGACGGTGACGCGGTGGCCGGCCCGGTTCAGTTGCTGCGCGGCGGCGAGGCCGGCCGGGCCGCTCCCCACCACGGCCACCTGATGATCCGTGCGCTCGGCGGGCGGCTCCGGCTGAATCCAGCCCTC
>CAZRPQ010000633.1:0-1651 GCA_964601725.1 uncultured Salinivenus sp.
TGTCGCTGGCGAGCCTGCCGGGCGCCTACGAGCGCACAATCACCCTCTCGGGCTTTTCGAAGGCCTACAACGTGACCGGATGGCGCCTGGGCTACGGCGTGGCGCCCGCTCCCATCGCCGAGAAGATGGGACTGATGAATGACCTGCTCTACATCTGTGCGCCCCGGCCCCTCCAGCACGCGGCCCTGGCGGCGTTCGAGGACCTCGACGACGATTATGTAGCGCAGCTTCAGTCGAACTACGCCACGCGGCGCGAACTCATGTGCGAGACCCTCGAGGACATCGGCTTCGACGTGCCGTGGCCGGACGGGGCCTACTACGTCCTGGCCCGCTTCGAGGGCCTGGCGAGCGAACGAAACGGCTTTTCGGACGACGCGGCCGCGTGTGAGACACTCATCCAGGAGGCGAAGGTGGGCAGCGTCACCGGGCGCTCCTTCTACGAGGATCCGGTGGACGGGCGGACCCAGCTTCGCTTCTGCTTCGCGAAGGAGATTCCCGTGCTCAAGCAGGCCTGCGGGCAGCTGCGCGCGGCGTTCGGATGATGCGTGCGTCGTGAGGAGCAGGGGACGCAATTCACGTTTCACGGATCACTCTTACGCCCCCCTAGGCCTTCCCGCACCGTTTCAGGATCGAGCACGTGGCGGGGTTCGTCCTGGAAGAGGCGCCGGGCCCGTTCCAGCTCGTCGACCGTGTTGCAGTGGAGGCGGAGGTCATTTTGCTTCGGAAGGCGGACGGCCTGGAGTGATGCCTCCCGGGCGATCCGGTTCATGAGGACCCCGAGCTTGTCCGGCGGCCCACCGTCGTCCAGGTACTCGTCGACAATCCGGAGCGCGTCGGGGCTCAGGAGCGTCCAGGACGGACACGTCCACTCCGAGGCCGACCCCGTCGGGTCCTCCACGACCGCCGTCACGTGTCGCCCCTCGAGGTCGAGGAGGCTGCTGTGTGCGCGACGTTCGGGAACGGGCTCGTAGAGCGCGAGCACCTGGTTCGTGGTGCCGTGGTAGGCGTTCAGGATGGGGGCCAGCGGAAACCGGTACAGGCTGTCGCCCCCGCTCACGAGCGCCCCGTCGGACGGCAGGCCCACCTGCTTCAGCAGGAAGTGGAGATCCCCGATTACCCCAAGCTGCTCGTCGGGCGCCTGCACGCCGTCGTCGTGGAGGTGCAATTCAATGCCTTCGTCCGCCAACTCCGGGCGACGGTCGACGGCCCACTCGTGGAAGGCCGATGCGTCCTGGTGATTGACGGCGACGTGGATCTGGTCGAGGGCCGTCCACGCCGTGAGCTCGTCCGTCAGGGAATCGAGGATGGGCGACCCGGCCACGTGCACCAGGGACTTTGGCGTGTTTTCCGTGAGTGGGCGCATCCGGGTGCCGAACCCGGCGCAGAGAAGGTAGGCAATCATCGCTGGGAAGGGGAAAGGAAGGGGGCTGCGCGTCGGTCTATTCGGAGGCCGTAGCGAGGGCGTCGATGACCTCGTCGTGAAAGGGGCCGTTGGTGGCGACGACGCCCGTGTTGGCTTCCAGCAGGCGGCCGTGCGTGAAGTCGAGCGGCGCGCCGTGCATGTCGGTCACGGTGCCCCCGGCGGCCTCCACCACCAGCGCCCCGGCCGCGTGGTCCCAGATGCGCTCCGTGTAGTCGGTGCCGGGGCGGG
>CAZRPQ010000634.1:0-1650 GCA_964601725.1 uncultured Salinivenus sp.
ACTCGGGGGTGGGCTGCTGCACCGCGTTCAGCACCTTCACCTTCTCGTCCCGGATCGCGTTGGCGTCCATGCTGGCGGGCGGCTCCATGGCCACCAGCGTCAGCAGCTGGGTCAGGTGGTTCTGAACCATGTCGCGCACGTGGCCGGACTCGTCGTAGTACCCGCCGCGCCCGCCTACGCCCAGCGACTCGGACACGGTGATCTCGACCCGGTCGATGTGCTCCCGGTTCCACATCGACTCGAAGAGCGCGTTGCCGAACCGGAAGGCCATCAGGTTCTGCACCGTCTCCTTGCCCAGGTAGTGGTCGATCCGGTACACCTGGTCCTCCTCGAAGTGGGCGTGGACGTGCTCGTTCAGGGCCTGCGCCGATTCGAGGTCGTACCCGAAGGGCTTCTCGACCACGACGCGCGTCCAGCCCGGGCTCTCGTTGAGGCCGACCTCCCCGAGCCCCTCGATGGCCGGGCCGTAGATGCTGGGCGGCAGGGAGAGGTAGAAGGCGCGGTTGCCCGGCAGGTTGAGGTGGCGCTCCAGCTGCTCGATGCGGTCGCGGAGGCCGCCGTAGTCGTTACCCTTTTCCCCAAGACACTGGTAGAAGAGATTTCGGGTGCACCACGCCGACGCTTCCTCGTCGGAGTACCCGTTTTCCCGGAGGGCCGTGCGAGACTCCTCGCGGAACCGCTCGTCGGACCAGTCCGACCGGGCCGTGCCGAGCACGTAGCAGTGGCGGGCCACGTCCTCGTTCTGCATGATCTGGTAGAGGGCCGGGACCAGCTTCCGTCTCGTGAGGTCGCCCGTAGCCCCGAAGATGACGAACAGGTGCGGGTCAATCTCAGACATGGGCTGCGTATTGCGTATTTCGTATTGCGTATTCCGTCGGAGGGGCAGTCGTGATGGGCATGGGAGCCGGAGCCCTGAATGCTGCGGGATCGAATGTCTCCGGTGATGTGGACGCTGAGGAGGCGACGGATGCGGGGAAAAGAGTTGCACGGAGGAACGTGTGGCCCTCACTTCTCGCCCTCAGCATTTCTCCCCTTCCATCCCCCCACACTTCCATACCTCCATACATGTCATGCCCCGGGCATGCCCCGTCGGGTCGTCTATTCCCGAGGAGAACCCTCCCTATTCCTCAGATTCCTTTACGTCGTGTCCGCCGAACTGGTTGCGCATGGCGGCGAGGAGCTTGTGGGTGTAGGAGTCCTCCACCCGCGAGTCGAGGCGGGAGATAAGCGCGTCGGTGATGACGGGGGCCGGCACGTCGAGGTCGATCGCCTCCTTCACCGTCCAGCGGCCCTCGCCGGAGTCGTCGACCCACGGGGCAATGTCGGGCAGGTCCTGGTCCTGATCCAGCGCGCGGGCCGTGAGGTCGAGCAGCCAGGAGCGAATGACGCTACCGAAGCGCCACGTCTCGGCCACCTGCTGGAGGTCGAGGTCGAAGTCGTCCTTGTTCTTCAGGATGTCGAAGCCCTCGGCGTAGGCCTCCATCACGCCGTACTCGATGCCGTTGTGCACCATCTTGACGAAGTGCCCGGAGCCGGTGTCGCCCATGTGGCCCCAGCCCTTGTCCGGGCCGGGTGCGAGCGTTTCGAGAGCTGGGCGGAGCTGGTCGACCGCCTCGTCCGAGCCGCCCACCATCATGCTGTAGCCCTGCT
>CAZRPQ010000635.1:0-1649 GCA_964601725.1 uncultured Salinivenus sp.
GGCCGTCAGCATGGACACGCTGGGCATGTGGCAGGAGGTGGGCTTCCTGGCCGACGTCTTCCAGATCTTCAAGCACCACGGCCTCTCGGTGGACCTGGTGGCCACCTCGGAGGCGAACGTGACGGTGACGCTCGACCCCATGGCCAATGCCCTCGACCCCGACGTTCTGGATCGGCTGCTGCACGACCTGAACCGGTACTGCGACGCCGAACTCATCGGCCCCTGTGCCATCGTGAGCCTCGTGGGCCATCACATCCGCTCGCTGCTCAATGAACTGGGGCCGGCGTTCGAGGTGTTCGACGAGCAGAAGGTGCACCTCGTCACCCAGGCCGCCAGCGACCTCAACATGAGCTTCGTGGTGGACGAGGCGCAGGCCCCCCGTCTCGTGCGCGAGTTGCACGCTCAGTTTTTCGGAAATCGGGCGCCGGACGCCGTCTTTGGGCCGCGATGGGAAGAGTTGGTCGAGGCGGAGGCCGAGGAGGAAAAAGGCGGGGCTCCGGCCGTGTGGTGGCGCGATTGCCGCGAGGAACTGCTGCGGTTGGCCAACGAGGCGTCGCCCCGCTACGTCTACGATGCGGCCCCGCTCCGGGGGCGCAGTCAAGAGGTGCAGGCGCTCGATCCGGTGGACCAGGCGTTCTACGCGATCAAGGCCAACCCGCACCCCGACGTCCTCCGTGTGCTGGAGCAGCAAGGCCTGGGGTTTGAGTGCGTGTCGCCCGGCGAGCTGGATCGGGTGTTCGAGGTCGTCCCCGATCTCGATCCGGACCGGGTCCTGTTCCAGCCCAACTTTGCGCCCCCCGCCGAGTACGTCGACGCCTTCGAGCGGGGCGTCCACGTCACCGTCGACAACGTGCAGCCCCTGGCCGAGCACCCCGAGGTCTTCGCCGATCAGGAGATCTTCGTGCGGGTGGATCCGGGGCAGGGGCACGGGCATCACCAAAAGGTGCGCACGGCGGGCGCACAGTCCAAGTTTGGCGTCGTCCCCGACGACCTGGACCGGCTGCGGAATGCGGCCGACCGGGCCGGGGCCACCGTCGTCGGCCTGCACGCGCACGTCGGGAGCGGCGTTACGGAGGAGCACACGTGGGCCGAGCTCGTGGATCTTCTGGCGAGTCTGGCCGCCGACTTTCCGAACGCCCACACGCTCAACATGGGCGGCGGGCTGGCCGTGCCGAACCGGCCGGGGGGACGCCCGCTCGATCTCGACGCCCTCGAAACGGCCCTCAGCGAGGCCGCCGACCGGCATCCACAGTACGACCTTTGGATGGAGCCGGGGCGCTACGTGGTGGCGGAGTCCGGGGTCCTGCTCGCCCGCGTGACGCAGACCAAGACGAAAGGAAGCGTGCGGTACGTGGGACTCGACACTGGCATGAACAGCCTTCTCCGTCCCGCCCTTTACGGCGCTCACCACGAGATCGTCAACCTCACGCGCCTCGACGAGGCACCCTCGCTTACCGCCGACGTGGTGGGTCCCATCTGCGAGACCGGCGACGTGCTGGGCCACGACCGCCGCCTCCCCCCCACCGAGCCGGGCGACACGCTCCTCGTGGCGACGGTGGGGGCGTACGGAGCAAGCATGAGCAACCAGTACAACCTCCGTCCGCCCGCATCCGAGACGATGCTCGCCGCCGAACCGGCGTGATCTCTCT
>CAZRPQ010000636.1:0-1632 GCA_964601725.1 uncultured Salinivenus sp.
AGTCGAGCCCGTCCTGCGGTTGGCCCGTCTTGACGGCGCAGAAGCCGCAGGAGCGGGTGCACACGTCGCCCAGAATCATAAACGTGGCCGTGCCGCGGCTCCAGCACTCGCCCATGTTCGGACAGTTGGCACTCTCGCAGACCGTGTGCAGATCGTGGTCGTCAACCGTCTCGCGGACCTCCTTGTAGGATTCCCCCTGCGGGAGCGAGACGCGGAGCCAGTCGGGCCGTTCGCCGCGTTTGTTTTTGTTCGTGTTTTCGACGACCGGCAGTTCGACGAAGCCGGGGTCGCCGTCGCTCCGAGCGCCGTCGCCCCCAGCGCCGTCGGCGCCGATGGGGTCGGGCTCTACGGCGCCCAGGTCCGTCTCGCCGGGCATCGTGGGCTCGTTCTCAGAGGTGTCCGTGTCGCGGGTTGTGGTGGTGGACATACGCAGTAGAGAAGGATCATTCAGCCGGTCATTGGGCCGGGCGGAGTGCCCAGCTGCACCGGCACAAGAACACGGATGGAGAAGTACGAGGGGCCACGCCGCCCGTTCCTCTCACCAAAGCTGCTGGGCAGCCCGCCATTGGCCCTGGCAGACGGATAACAGAGACGTGGAGTTTGGGGGACGGAGAGGCCTGACCGGCGGACGGGTTGGAGCGAGGGCAACGGTCAGTCGCGGCCGTCGTCGAGGTCCGTCCGCAGCAGTCCGAAATAGAGCACGTCCACCAGCGTGCCGTCCTTCTCGCGGTGCCGTCGAAGCCGGCCCTCCTGCGTGAACCCGGCCTTCTGCAGCACCCGCGCCGAGGCCTCGTTCCACGCGAACACCTCCGCCGTGAGGCGCACCACCTCCAGTTCTGCGAAGGCGTAGTCGACGAACCGGCGCACCGCGTCCGTCATGATGCCCCGGTCCCAGTAGGGCTTGGCAAGCCAGTAGCCGAGCCGAGCGCGATGGGAGGCACCCACGACGAACTCGTCGGCCCCCACCACGCCGACCAGTCGTCCCTCCGGATTGCGGATGGCGAAGGTGGTCTCCGCGGGCTGCTCGCTGCGGTGACGGATCCGTTCTTCGATCCACGTCTCGGCGTCGGCCTGGGTGTACGGACGCGGAATGTGGAAGGTATTCCGCCAAATTTCTTGCGCCTGCAGGTGCTCCACGAGCGCGTCCGTGTCGCGCGGCTCGACGCTGGAAAGGACGAATTCGCCGGGAAGTCTGAGGTCGTCCATGACGAGGGCCTCTCCGTCTGCTCAGTATGCGGATGACGAACGGCACGGACGAGGTGCCGGATTCCTCCTCAGTCATTCGGGGTCCCGCCTACGGGGTGGCCTGACCGATGGGTTCACCTGCCGAGACGGGTGGCGTCGTCGATGTTCCCAGCCTCGCCAGTTGCGAGGAACGCCCAGGGAGAAGGGACAACGCGGGCGCTCAGGGGCAACTGGCTGATTGGTGCGGTGGCAGTGGGGCTATAGCTGTGGAAGTGGAACGGTCGGATCGAGTCCACGGTCCTTGCCCCTTCCTCAATCATACCGACCAGTTGTCCAGATTTCTGTCTGAGACCTGAACAATAACAGAATTCGCTTCCGGAAGCGTGGGCGCATGCAGTTTCAATCAGACTTCTTGGGGATAGGTTCTGCTTTCCTGCAATCGTAGTA
>CAZRPQ010000637.1:0-1631 GCA_964601725.1 uncultured Salinivenus sp.
CGGCGTAGTGGGCAGGCACGCCCAGCGTTGGACGGACGAGACGCATTGACCGTTACAGCGATGCACGTGCGTCCGCCGTGGCCACCTCTTCAATCGCGTCCTCGCCCAGCCGCATGGTGGTCCAGTCGTCGAGTGGCTCCGCGCCGAGCTCTTCGTAGAACTCGATCGCCTCCGTATTCCAGTCCAACACGGCCAGATCGATGCGGCGACAGCCACGCTCCTGCGCAACCTGTGCTACGCGCCGAAAGAGCTTGAGGCCAATGCCCTCGCCCCGGTACGTGGGCCGGACGAAGAGGTCCTCCACGTAGAGGCCGGCGTTGGTCTGAAAGGTGGAGTAGTTGTGGAAGAAGAGCGCGAAGCCGACCGCCGTGTCGCGCTCCGTCTCGGCGAGCAGCGCCTCGCACCCCGTGAGCGCCTCCTCGGCCAGGTGCTCCTCCAACAACTCCACGCTCGGCTCCGCCTCGTCGAGGAGCTTCTCGAAGGCAGCCAGCTCCAGGATCAGGTCGACGAGCGTCTTCGCGTCGTCGGGCGTCGCCTTCCGAATCGATACCATCGGTGAATCGTCCATCGGCTCGACAATCTTCAACCTTCCAACCTTCTAACCTTCAACCCGCAACGCCTCACCGATACCGGCTCAGCGGATCGTCGTCATCGTCGTCGTCGAAGTCGCCCTCGTCGAAGTCGTCGCCCGGCACCCCGCCGTCGCCGATGGACGAGAGCATCGAGCCCATGATGTCGTCGTAGGTCTGGGTGCCATCGCCAATCTCCTTTCCGACGAGCGAATTCTGGTGGAGGGCCTCCACGACGAGCTCCATGCCGGAGTGGGTCTCGCCCGGCGTGTCGGGGGAGAGGTGCTCCTCCACGAGGGCCTGGAGCCCGTCGACCTCACCGAGGGTGTCGGCATACGCCGCGTCGCTCATGTCCTGGTCGAGCTCGACGGTGTTGCCCTGCGAAAACCAGCTGAGCACGTCCTCGTACTCAGGCCGTCCGTCCTCCTTGTCGCTCGGGTCGGGGAAGTACTCGTTGAAGAGCTCCCGGACGGCCTGCCCGATGAGGGTGAGCGCCACGGTTTCGGCGCCCTCCTGCTCCCCCTCGTAGACGAGCTCCACCTTGCCGGTGATGGCCGGGGCCACGTGCATCAGGTCGCTGATGCGGACCGTAGTTTCGTCCTCATCGTTGAGAAGCGCCCGCCGCTCGGCCGCGGAGATGAGGGCCTCCAGGGCCGCCCGCGTCACGCGCACCGACACGCCGGAGGTCTGGTCGATGTACTCGCTGTCCCGCGCCTCGAAGGCAATCTGCTCAATGATCTCGCGGAAGAAGTGCGGGATGTGCACATCGATGTCCGGCGCCCCGGTGCCGTCCGGGCGGTCCTGCCACGCCTCCTGCTCGGTGATCGTCATGCCCGTCTCGATCGTCTTCGGGTAGTGGGTGGAAATCTGGCTGTCGATGCGGTCCTTGAGCGGCGTCACGAGGTTGCCGCGGCTGGTGTAGTCCTCCGGGTTGGCGGAGAAGACCATCATCACGTCGAGCGGGAAGCGCACGTTGAACCCGCGGATCTGGATGTCCTGCTCCTCCATGATGTTGAACAGGCCCACCTGGATGCGCGGCTGGAGGTCGGGCAGCTCGTTGAT
>CAZRPQ010000638.1:0-1631 GCA_964601725.1 uncultured Salinivenus sp.
TCGTGGAAGCAGTCCGGCGCCGGGGTGTAGTCGAGTTCGTCCCGGCCGCGGACGTAATTGGTCGACGGAAACTTGCGCTGGGACAGCAGCGAGAAGAAGTCTTTTTCGTGGATGAGCCCCGGCACGTTGGCCACGGTCCAGCCGGTCTCCGCATCGAGGCGCCGGCTCAGGTCCGCCAGGTCCGGGATGCGGTCGGCCTCCAGGTGCAGGATCTCCTGGCCACGCATGTACGCCTCACAGGCCCGACCCGGAAGCTGCTCCATCTGGCGCTCGACGAGAATCCGCCACGTTTCGTGATCCTCCTCCGGATAATCCGGATACTCGATCTCGTCCCCGACCGGCGGGGGCTCCTCCAGCTTCTCCGGAATGGTGCGCGGATCAACGTCCTCTTCTTCCTCCTGCGCCGTCTCAAAGGCCGAACGTTCGTCCTCTGGGGTCGTCGTGTCAACTGCGTCGTTGCTCATTCTATCACCTCGAGGGTTATTTGGTCAGCAGCGGTGTGGATCGTATTCGCGACACCGGGGCCCGTTTTTCGGAAGCGCTTCCAAGTGAATGGAAGAGAAGAGTCGGGCGGGCCCCAGGCAGTAGGTACTCTAATGGGCAATCCCGGTCGATGATTCCTCGCTCCCCCCCATCATCGTTCACCCTCATATCGGGATCGAGCCACGTCAAGACGAATCAGCCAGGCCACCCCGACGTAGCCGATGAACGCCGCTGCGCTCATCGTCAATCCTGGTCGAGTGACGCGGGCGCCATCTCCGATCACCTCTTCGGCCATCACCATCACACATAGAAAGAGCACAGCGATGCCGCACGCCCCGGCAAGAACGTGGCTCCAGGTTCGGAATGCTCGTTTGCCAAACATGGGCACAAAAATTGGGCGGGGCGCAACAGCAAGAAGCACGACCGCGCCTCCCCCTTTGCAGTTCGAGGCCTGGCCGTTCCCGGACGACTGGGATTCACATCGGCTGCGAGACAGCCCTTTTACGAAGCATGGGCCGGCTCTGTGTCCGGCTTCCACTTGATGTTGCATCCCATAGACGGAGACTGCTCCATCGTTACCTCGCCGGTCTCCAGCAGTTCGTCGAGCGCCTGCCGCAGGTCTTCTCCGTGCGGCTCTCCGTGGTCGGGGCGCGTCTCGTCGAAGCGGCCCCGGTAGGCAAGCACCCGGTCCTCGTCGAAGACGTAAATGTCGGGCGTGCAGGCGGCCTCGTAGGCCTGTGCCACCTCCTGCGTCTCGTCCTGCAGGTACGGAAACGGATAGTCGTGTTCCCGGGCCCGTGCGGCCATGCTCTCGAACGAGTCATCCGGGTAGCGCTCCGGGTCGTTCGAACAGATGCCCACGAACTGCACGTCGCGCTGCTGATACTCGCGGGCCACGTCGAGGAGGGCGTCCTCGATGTGCTGCACGTACGGGCAGTGGTTGCACATGAAGACGACGACGAGAACCTCGGCGTCGTCGTAGTCCGCGAGGGAGCGGTGCTCGTCGCCGCGGTCGTCGACCTCGGGATTGGCGACGGGCAGTGAAAAGTCGGGGGCTGGATGGCCCAGCTCCATCATTGTGGACTCGGTGACGGCCATGGTGGATTGTGGGATTGATTCAGGAAAACGGAAACGGATGCTTCCCCCTC
>CAZRPQ010000639.1:0-1630 GCA_964601725.1 uncultured Salinivenus sp.
TTGAACGTTTCAACGTTGAACGCAAAGCGGGACCGCTCTCGCTCGCCGTCTGTTGGCTTTCCCACCGCTGTTTCAAGCAGATGCCTGCATGCTTCGTCCTCGCCTCCTTGCGCTTCTCGTCATCGTCCTCGGGACCAGCCTCGCCCCCTCTAGGGCCCGCGCCCAGATCGAGGCACTCCCCCGCCCCGACACGCTCGAAGAAGCCTCCTTCGGCGTCTCCGTCGCCGTCAATGACTCGATCGCCGCCGTGGGGGCCAGCGGGGCTTCGGTGTGTGGAGACGATTCCGGGGCCGTGTTCGTGTACGAGCGCCGGTCGGGGCCGCTGGTCACGTCGTGGGTGCTGTCCGCCCGACTGGTCCCGGCCCCCTGCCGGGCGGAGGCGTTCTTTGGTGCCGACATCGCGCTGAGCGGGTCGCGCCTCCTGGTGAGCGCCTCGCAAGAAGACTTCGTGGGCGAGGGGGAGAACGCCGCGTACGTCTTCGAGCGCTCGCCCGACGGCACCTGGGCGCAGACGGCCCGGCTTACGGGAGACTCGGAGCGGCCGGACGGCCTCTTTGCGGCGGGCGTGGCGCTGGACGGGGACCGGGCCGCCGTCAGCACCTCGGGCAATCCGGAGGGGGCCTACAGCGGGTCCGTGTACGTCTACGAATACGATCCCGCCACTACGTCTTGGACGCAAACGGCACGGCTCCGAGGTCGGCACAGCCTCCAATCGGGGATCCTCGGGGGCGACATCGCCCTCGACGGCCGGCATCTCGCCGTGGCGGCATCGACGTATTTCAACCGGGAGCCGGGATCCGTCTACGTCTTCCGGCACGACCCGGCCGCCGACCGCTGGCGCGAGGACGCTCACTTGCAGGGCATCAACGCGTTTTTTATCGACCTCGACCTCCACGACACCACGCTTCTGGTGGGCGAAGACCAGGCCAGTGACGACGGCTCGGGGGCCGCCACCGTGTACACCCGTGCGGACACGACGTGGACGGCGGCCACGACGCTCCGGCCCTCCATCCCCTACGAATCCGGATCGTTCGGGGCCGCCGTGTCCGTTCACAACCGGCGGGCTCTGATTACGGGCTACGACGAGCAGCTCGGCAATGAGATCAACATCGACCGTGTCGTCTACGTCTTTCGCCGGCGGGCAGGGGGGGCGTGGCGGGAGCAGACGATTCTCGACCTTGGCACCGTGCATTTCGGGGCCGCGCTCGACCTTGACAGCCGCATCGCCCTCATTGGGTCCGTCCCCGAGACCGAGACGGGAACGGCGCACATTACTCGGGTGCCGTAGTTCTACGCCGCGAACACAGGGGGCGCCTCTCCCGTGTCGACGGACTTGAACGGGGCTCTGCTCGCGCGTTCGTCGCTCCTGGTGTGTCTGACGATCGGTACGCTGCCTTTCTCCAGTGGGCCCTCCCCCACCTCGGCAAGCGCTGGGAGGGGTATCGAGCGGTGCAGGGCCAGGTCGAATCGCGCCTCATCGACCGCCTGCAGGAACTGGGCCTGCGGAGCCTCGACGCGTACCGGGACTACCTCCAGGCCCACCCGGGCGAGTGGGACCGGCTCGACGCGATGTGTCGCATCACCGTCTCTCGCTTCTACCGTGACCCGGCGGTCTTTGATGCCCTGCGCG
>CAZRPQ010000640.1:0-1626 GCA_964601725.1 uncultured Salinivenus sp.
TACGCAATACAGATTCCAGAAAACGCCTCCACCGAACAAGACAGGGGGGATCGTGCTCGATCTGTCTACCCGTTCGTGCCATCGATGAACGCCAACGACCGCTCTATTGTCGCGCTCGTGATGGCGGGCCACGGCCTGGTCCACACCTACGAGCTGTCGATTCCCATCTTCATGACGGCCTGGCTTGCCGAGTTCGGCGTGTCGGAGGCGGCGCTCGGCGGGCTCGTGGGCGTAGGCTATGCGCTGTTTGGACTTGGGGCGCTGCCGGGCGGGATCCTCGTGGATCGCTTCGGCTCGCGGCGTCTCATTGCAGCCTGTTTCGCGGGGATGGGGGGAGCCTTCGTGCTCCTGGGCCTTCTGCCGGGCATCTGGGGCATTGCCGTGGCCCTCGTGGCGTGGGGCGCGGCGGCCAGCGTATACCATCCGGCGGGCCTCGCGCTCATCAGTACCGGGGTGCGGCAGCGGGGCCATGCGCTCGCCTATCACGGCATCGCGGGCAACGTAGGCATTGCGGGCGGCCCGCTCGCCACGGCGCTGTTGCTGCTCGTGTTCGACTGGCCGGTGGTGGCGGTCCTGCTCGGCCTCCCGGCCCTTGCCGCGGCGATCGGGGCGTGGCGGGCCTCGGTCGATGAGCAAGCGGCGGTGGGACGCCACGAGGCGGCCGAGGAGACAGACGCGGCGTCTGTCTCAGAGACGACGGAGGGGGCCGCGCTGTGGCGGCGAACGCGGCGCCTCTTCGTATCCGGCTTCGCGGGGGTCTTCGCGCTCGTGGCCGTGTCGGGGCTCTACTACCGGGGCGTGCTCACCTTTCTGCCGGACCTCCTCACGCCCCTCGTGACGATCGATCTGCCGATTGAGGTGGAGACAGGGCGGTACGTCTACGCCGGGCTGCTGGCGGTGGGGATCGGGGGGCAGTACGTCGGCGGGCGGCTCTCGGACCGGGAGGGGACGGAGTGGGTCCTCGTCGGCGCCTTCGCGGTACTGGCGGGCGTGGCCCTCCTGTTTTTGCCCGTGGCGGGCCTCGGCACAAGCGGACTGATCGTCATGAGCGCCGTGCTGGGGTTCTCCCTCTTCGTGGTGCAGCCGCTCTATCAGGCGACGGTGGCCGAGTACACGCCGCCGGACGCCCGAGGGCTCTCCTACGGCTACACGTATCTTGCGGTCTTCGGGGTCGGGGCGGCCGGGGCGGCCCTGGCGGGCGGTCTGCTGCAGGGGGGCGGCCCGCCGCTTCTCTTCGGAGCGCTTGCGGGCATCGCGCTGGTCGGGGCGGGCCTGAGCGGGGGGCTCGCCGTGCGTCGTCCGCGGGCCGAGGAGACACGCCCGTAGCGAACGCGTTCCCCCATCCGTTCGGAGCAGGTCACCGTTCGTCAAACCAGGTTCTCCGATCCGCTGCCGAAACCGATCCCACACTGGGAATGGAAGCGGTTCCAGACCGAAGCATGCTTGATACAGGCCGGGGCGTGAGGTTATCATGCGGGGCGTAGATGAGTCCTTTCTTCATCGTCCACTCACGTTCCGCGCGTTCTTCCAGGTCCGTTCTCCGTCTCCGGACCCGTTTCCGCAACGGCTGTGCACCTCCCGGTTCGATCCAGACACAGATGGTTTTCGACGCGATGCCCAACCTCC
>CAZRPQ010000641.1:0-1620 GCA_964601725.1 uncultured Salinivenus sp.
TGGCGAAGAGGGAGCCGGCCGGGCCGGTCTTGCCCCAGCTGTTGGGCACGAACGGGTCGAAGGAGACGTCGTAGCCCTCCGGCTGGGCGGGCGTGCCGTCGGGGCCCTTCGTCCGGTTGGTGGACGCGTAGTTGGGCCAGTACCAGCCAAGCCCGTCGGGGGCTCCGCGCAGCATGGCGCGCACGTTCGTGTCAATCTCCCACCGGCTGGGCGTGTAGCCAAGCTTGATGGTGTGCGTCTGTCCGAGGTGATATGCCTCCGCCCCGTACTGCTCGGCCACCCGATGGGTGTGGCGCACCACGTCGGTGATGTAGTCGTTGGTGGCCTCCACGCCGTAGCCCCGGTTGAAGTAGCCGCGGTACACGTCGGAGTAAATGAAGTCGGGAGTCGCGCCGAGCGACTGGGCCTCTGCCATGAAGGCATCGATAAAGGAGTGGCGGCCCGCCATGGCCTCGGACGCGTTGTGAGGGTGATGGAGAAAGACGCCAACTGTGGCTGACGGCATCTCGGCTTTCAGGGCCCGGTACATGTGGGCGAATCCCGCTGGGCCGTACTCCCGAAAGGCCGCCGTCCGCTCGTCATAGGTGGCAGTGTCGGGCGGCGAGAAGGCCCCGAGTGGTGCTTCGTCGAAGATCGTGATGTAGGCGGCGTCCGGGGTGTGCTCGGCGTAGGTCTGGGCCAGGGCACGGAACCGCGAAAGGGTGGGGGCGCGGGCCGAGGAGTCTGTGGCAAAGTCCTCGACGGTGACGCCGTCGTCGGGCCCAATCTCGATCCACGTCCGCTCGATGCCGGCCCGGCGCGTGGCGCGGAGGAAGCGGCGGAGGTCCGCTGGGGCGTGGATGCCGGACTCGTAGGGAATGATGTGTTGCCGCTGTGCGAAGGCGAGCTTCGTCTGAAACAGCAGGGAATCGTCCGGGAGGAAGTTGCTGGCGCCGGTCCACATGAACACGGCCGGGCGGTCCGAGGAGGGGGGCTTCGAATCCTCATCGGGAGCGAACCACAGGAGGGAAACGGCGAGCACGACCGCCAGGCCGGGGAGCAGGCCCGCCCAGAGACGAAATCGCGACATGTCGATGGGGTCGAAAAATGGAGGAGAAATCGACGTCGGGGCATGTGGGACCGGGAGACACCCGATGGAGTCTCTGATCACGACCCCACTGGAGAGTATCGGATGCGTCCCTGAAGATCAACGACCGCGACTTTTCGTTGGGGACGCACGTCTCCGGTGCTGCGGAAGGAATGAGCGTTTTCAGCGGGGGAGGAGGCACGGCGAGCCGTGCAATCTAAGTAGACCAGCAAAACAACTTTAAAAATCGTCATTCCGAGCGGAGCGAA
This sequence comes from uncultured Salinivenus sp., assembly GCA_964601725.1. Classification (GTDB taxonomy): domain Bacteria; phylum Bacteroidota; class Rhodothermia; order Rhodothermales; family Salinibacteraceae; genus Salinibacter. Next base: position 1,336 of record CAZRPQ010000641.1, read on the forward strand.
GCGAAGTCGAGGAATCTCTCAGCACACTGGCAAAACCGACCTCTTTGGGCGGTTTTCGCTCGGTCCGAAGAGATTCCCAGAGGATGACCCTGCGGGCCCCTTCGACTCCCTCCTCCCTTTGCTCGTCGGTCGCTCAGAATGACTTTCGATTAACGTATTTGTGCTGATCTACTTAGGCGTTCCAACCATGGAATGGATCACATGCGAGTGCGCGGATTTCCTTTTGAACACTGGATAGCATTTCAAGTCTGTGAGTTGACATCGATGGTCATTGCCAGCGCCCGG
>CAZRPQ010000642.1:0-1620 GCA_964601725.1 uncultured Salinivenus sp.
GGGATCTACGGCCTCGGCGACGCCACCCTCAACGGGCGAGAGAAGGCCGTGGTAAGCTACCTTGAGGACCACGTGTGTCCCACGCTCATCGGCCGGGATCCGCGACGGATCGAGGACATCTGGCAGTACCTTTACAAGGGCGCCTACTGGCGGCGCGGCCCGGTGGCCATGACGGCTGTGGCAGCGGTGGACATGGCGCTTTGGGACCTGAAGGGCAAGGCGCTCGGCGTCCCCGTCTACCAGCTGCTCGGTGGCGCGAGCCGGACCGGCGTGAGGGTGTACGGCCACGCTTCCGGAGAGACCATCGAGGAAACGGTCGAGGAGGTGGGGCGCTATCTCGACATGGGCTACGAGGCCGTCCGTGCCCAGTGCGGGGTGCCGGGGCTCGACGCCACCTACGGCGTGGGGCATGGCGATCTCTTCTACGAACCCGCGGGGAAGGGCCTCCCCACCGAAAACGTCTGGGACACGGACAAGTACCTGAATCACGTTCCGGATCTCTTCCGACGGCTTCGGGACGAGTACGGGGACGATGTGGATCTTCTTCACGACGCTCACCACCGACTCACGCCCATTGAGGCCGCCCGACTCGGCAAAGAATTGGAGCCGTACAACCTGTTCTGGCTTGAAGACCCAATCTCCGAGGAGCTCCAGAAAGGCTTCCGTCGCATCCGCGAGCACACCACCACGCCCCTGGCGGTGGGCGAAGTGTTCAACACCGTCTATGACGCGGAGCTGCTGATTACCGAGCAGCTCATCGACTACCTGCGCACCTCGGTGCTCCGTGGCGGGGGCATCAGTCACATGCGCAAGGTGGCGGGCATGTGCGAGTTCCGCCAGATCAAGACCGGCTTCCACGGCGCGACGGATCTCTCGCCCATTACGATGGCCGCGGCGCTCCACTTTGACCTTTGGGTGCCCAACTTCGGCATCCAGGAGTACATGCGCCACACAGAGGCCACCGACGAGGTCTTTCCCCACGCCTACACGTTCGAGGACGGCTACCTGCACCCCGGCGACGAGCCCGGCCTCGGGGTCGACTACGACGAAGAGTTGGCCGAGGAATCCCCGTACGAGCGCGCCTATCTCCCCGTCAACCGCCTGGAGGACGGCACGATGTTTCACTGGTAAGTGCGCATTGCGTACTTCGTATCCGGTGGTGATCGTGCGCACACCGCAATGCGAAACACGAGATACGAAATCTTCCAACTGAGCCCATGACTGCACCCGACGACGATTCGCAAACGCCTCGTGCTCGCCGCCTCGAGCGTCTGATCGACGAAAAAGCCGTCGCTGTCCTCCGGGCCGACGAGCCGTCATCCCTTCCCCCCATTGCCAAGGCACTCCTAGATGGGGGCATCACGGCTCTCGAGGTGACCATGACGGTGCCCGGCGCCCTCGATGCGATCGAGGCGGTACGGACGACCGTGGGGGACGAGGGAATCGTGGGCGTTGGGTCCGTGCTCGGTGCGGAAGACGCCTTGGATGCCGTTCTGGCAGGGGCCGAGTTCGTCGTGAGTCCCACGTTCAAACGGGGCATCGTGGACACGGCCCACCGGCAGGACGTGCCCGCCCTGCCCGGCGCGCTGACGCCCACGGAGATTCAGACGGCCCACGAAG
>CAZRPQ010000643.1:0-1606 GCA_964601725.1 uncultured Salinivenus sp.
TGGGCCAGGGTGGTGTTGTGGTTGTAGAGGCCATTTGCGACGAATGAGTGCGTGCCCGGAACGACAAAATCGTAGGTTTCGGCCTTCGAGTTCTGCACGTCCTCCACCCGGTCCCAGAAGATGTCGGGTCGGGTCAGCGATTGCAGGGTGTCGAATTCCGGCTCCTCCTGCACCGAATCGGGAAGCAATGAGAGGCACCGCTGAATCTTCTGCCGCGTCGGCGTGCGGTCGTCCTGCTTGACGTGCTCGAACGCTTTGTGGACCGATCGGGAGTGGGGCGTGGATTTATCGAGCAGAGCTCGAAGCGGTTCGTTTGCTCCGGGCACGAGTTCGCTCCGTGTCCAGCCGCGCTCACGATCCTTCAATTCCTCTTGTCGGGACTGCTTCTCGTCGAGCCGGAACCCGACAGTCTCGTAGAACTGGAGCGCGTTGCGCCCGCCAATAAAGAGCTGCCAGAACGGGTCCCCCGCCCGCTCCTTCTCGCTCCGGTACGCAACGATGCCCAGATTCGCAAGGAGGAGTTGGACCTGGCGCGAGAGCGCCTCGGAGCGAGTTCCTAGCTCGATTCCGTCGGACCGGGCGTGCCCGTCGGCGTCGAACAGCCCCTGCAAGAATCCGATCACGACCTCGCGTGGGCTTCGTCGAATGCCGGAAGGCACCTCCTTCGACCAGGCGCCGTCGGACTCAAGCCCAAAGTCCCGGAGGGCCTTCCCCTTGTTCTGGCTAAACCGCAGTCGAGCGGATCGACCCGCGTACGTTTCTATGCGGGGCGTCTGTTGAAAGTGCTTCTCACTGATGTGGCGCAGCTCCGTCTGGAGAGCCGAGTCGTCGCAGGTAATTACGAAGCCGGGCGCCGCAGTCCCCTGCTCAACGTGACCATCCCCGATGACGACGCCCATCAAATAGGCAAGGTCGGGGTCGAGAACCACCGTCTTCTCCGGCTGGGAGTCGAGGGAAGAGACGAGGCGTTCCGGGTGCTCGGTCGTGGAAATGGTGCGGCCGTCCGTAAGGGGGAGGTCCAGCCGATGGGCAGTCAGTTGCGCCGTTGGCGAATCCGTGATGTTGCGGACCGAGCAATAGGCGGTCCGCAACTCCACCCCGGCCGGAGGCCGTCCGAGGCCGTCGGTGAGCTCGGCGTGGACGTGGCGCACAGCCGCTTCGCAGTGGGACCGGCGATCTTCGGGACCATCTGGGCGCCAGGTGGTTTCTTTGCGCTCCGAGCCCCACATCTCCATGCCGCGGCCAATGGCCACGTGGTCGTCGGGGTTAAGGTCGCAAAGTTTTTTCCATTTCGGGCCTTCACCGCTAGCGACCAGGACAGGGTGATGCGGGGTTCCTTCGATCACGAACCCGGAGCGCGTCGTGAGGCGTCGTGTAGATCCGTAGCCACTGGCATACACGTCCGACGTTGGTTCCGGCCCTTCCAACCCGTGCACGGTGCGCTCCAACGGCTGGCTTGTCCCGGGCGCCAAGTCGTCTGGCAGGACCTCTTCAAAGTGGACGAGTCCGTTGTCCGTGATCAGGAGGCTATCCGGCGTAATGCACTTCCCCAGGCCGGGGGGGCCTGAAAGCAGCACGTGATCGAGCGTCTCTCCCCGCTGCAGCG
>CAZRPQ010000644.1:0-1600 GCA_964601725.1 uncultured Salinivenus sp.
GCGTCCTCCACGAGCACGTGGCGGATCTTCTGCCAGTCCATGAGCCGCGCCACAAACTCAATCGACTCCTCCTTGTGGACGGTGAACAGATCGGTCGTCATGTAGTCTTCGACGTTCGTCTCCTTCATGCCCGTGGGGGTGTATCCCTCTTCGAGGGTGGCCAGCGGCCACTCGTGCACCGGGTTGCCCTCTTTCTGGCGCTCCACCATGGCACGGGTGAGGGCACCGAGGCGCTCGGCCCGCGAGCCCACATCGGCCATGCGCGCCATCGAGTCGAGCTGCCACTCCGAGCCGGTCTGCTGGGTTTCCACGCGCCGCTGGATGATGCCGAGGTAGCGGTCGATGTCCTCCGAGTTGACGCCGGAGTTCTCGAGCCCTTTTTCGGCGCGCGGAATGAGCGTATCGAGGATGAGCTCGTGGGCGGGCCGGTTTGAGCCGTCGAGCCACTTAAACTGAGAGGCCAGTCCATTGCGGGCGGCAGCGTTGAAGTTGAACCGGGCCTCGTAGAACTCGATGTGGTCGGACACGTCCCGGTACTCGTCGGCGAGCCCCGCCACGAGCCCGTACCAGAAGACGGCGTTGGCGATCTCGTCGATGACGGTTGGGCCGGAGGGCAGGACGCGGTTCTCGATGCGGAGGTGCGGTTTCCCGTCCGTGATGCCGTAGCAGGCGCGGTTCCACCGATACACGGTGCCGTTGTGGAGCTGAAGGGCCATGAGATTGGGCACGCCGCCCGCTTCGAGCGTCCCCAGCGGATCCTCGTCCAGTTCTGTGGTCAGGAGGACCCGGAAGCGGGAGATGTCCTCCTTGAAAATCTCCATCACGGAGTCCTCGACCCAGCTGGTGCCAAAGTGGACGCGGGGACTCATCTCCCGCAGGTACAGGTTGCTCGACCGGGTATCGACGGCCTGCTGGAAGAGGGCAATGCGGGTTTCGCGCCAGAGGCGCTTGCCGAACAGGAGGGGCGAGTTCGTCGCGGCCGCCAGGCAGGGCGCGGCCACCACCTGCGCGATGTTGTAGTAGCGCGGAAACTCCTCCGGCGACACCTGGAAGTGGGTCTGGAAGCTCGTGTTGCACCCCTCCAGCATGATGGAGTCGTGCTTCACGAACAGCTCGTCGATGCCCCGGATCTGGTACTGCCCGGGGCCGCCCCGCAGGCGCGAGAGGGCGTCGTTGAGGGCGTAGTACCGGGGCCGCGGGGTCATGTAGTCGAGCGCAAAGTCGGAGAGGTTCGCCGTGGGCAGAATCCCGGTCATGGCGACCTCACTGTCCACCTGCCGCGTTAGCCCCCGCACCTCCTCGATGAGCTCCGAGGTGGCCGCCTCCATCTGCGCGAAGCAATCGTCCCCGTACTGGAGCGGGTCCATGTTGAACTCGACGTTGAACTTCGTCAGCTCCGTGACGATGCGCTCGTCGGTATTCTGTTCGAGCACCTGCTCGATCACCGGAGCAGGCTCGCCACGCTCGTTGACCATGAACAGCTCCTGCTCGGCCCCAATGCGACGAACGCCCGTCTCGAACATGTCTTCGTGGAGCATCAGCTCGAGGGCGCGAACGTCGCGCATCAGATGATTCGTAAACTCGCGGAGCACCGAGGGCT
>CAZRPQ010000645.1:0-1596 GCA_964601725.1 uncultured Salinivenus sp.
CCGTCGACGACGAGGGCGGGCATGCTCATGACCCCGTAGCTCATGATCTCTTCCATGTCCTCGATTTTTTCGAGGGACACGTCCAGTGAGACCTGCTCCAGGGCCTGTTCGGTATTGGCTTCGAGGGTCTGGCACGTCGAGCACCCGGTGCCGAGAATCGTGATGGTCATGATGATCGGAGGATTGTATTGAAAGACATCGATACTATGCGGCAAAAAAAGAGGAGGGCCTGCGCTATTCCGCGAGCACCTCGTTCGTCTCCCGAACCGTCGAGAACCGGTCCATCAATGTCGAGAGGGCCGTGAACGCGGTCTCATCGACTCGATGGCGGACCATCGTCCCTTCCTTTCGGCTGTGGATGAGCCCTGCCTCCCGCAGTACCTTGAGGTGATGAGAAATCGTCGGCTGGCTCAGGTCAAAGTGGTCCATAAACTCGCAGACGCAGATCTCGCCGCCGCCGTGGTAGATGAGGTCCACCATGCGCAGGCGGACCGGATTGGCGAGCGCCTTGAGCTGGTCGGCGCGGTTCTCGACCATCGATTCGGAGAGCATCTCCTCCGGCGAGACACCGCACGGACAGGAAGAGGGGGCTGAATCGGCCATCACGGGGGAGCTTCTGAGCGCCTGTTATATCGTCGCTCTTCTATATAGACAATCATAAATATAGTTTCCCAGACGCCAGGATTCACCGCCCCTTCGACCTCGGACCAGCTACCGAGGGAGAAACTGCTTCTTCACTCCCACGCTTCCGTTCTCTCATACTCCCGCGCCCCCATACCCTCTCTCCCATTCTCCCACGCCCCCGCTCGCTCCTACCGCTGCATCCGCACCGGCACGTGCCCGAACGAGACACGCCGGCGCACGACGCGGGTGGAGTCGTCCGGGGGCTGAAGCGTCGCCTCGGCCGTGAGGGCACCAGGGCGGGCGTCGGACCCGATCGGCCACGTCGCTACGAGTTGCGTGGAGTCGCCCGGGGCACAGTCGACCGCGTGCACCTCGTCGAACACGGTCCCATCGTCGGCCTCCAGGTCGCGGAGGGAGAGGCGATAAGCCTTCTCCCCGTCGTTGACCACTGTGATTCCCAATCGGAAGACCCACGGGCCGCCCGACTGGGCCTGGATCTGCATCTGCGCGATGCGTTCCGACACGGGGGTGGCGGGCAGCAGATCGGCCCCGATGCGGAGGGGAGTGGATTCGCGCTCCTCGTCGTCCCCGTCGTCTCTCTCTTCATACTCGACCTGCTCGTCCTCTTCCCCCTCGCCGTCGAGGAGATAGGAGCGAACGAGCGTCATCCCCTCGATCCCGAACGCCAGCCCGAACGCGAGGATTAGAAAGAGCCGGACGACCCAGGGGTTGATCTCCTGCTGTTTATCGGGCGGGGGTGGGGCGTCGTCCGCGTCGGAAGAAGAGGGGCTCATCGAACAGAGGGTCAGGAATCGTCCAGACAACCACCGGGAGCGTCCAATGCGCGAAGCTCCAGTATCGCTCCAGACTCTTCAACGCTAAAACGCCCACCGCTCAACTATCAAACGAATTTACATCGGCGAGGGGAAGGCGCCCGGCGAGAAGAGCCCATCCATCACCATCTCGGCCAGC
>CAZRPQ010000646.1:0-1593 GCA_964601725.1 uncultured Salinivenus sp.
CTGTCGGGCGGGAAGCGGAGCAGGTCGATGGGGGCCGTCCGCTCGGTCGTGTGGATGGCGGACTCCACCGTCTCTAGAATCGGATCCAGGGAGCGGTCCCACTTGCCGAAGGCCAAGGGAACATCGGGATAGCGGGTGACGAGGTGCTCGATCTTGTCGGGGCCGACGGCGCCGGCCTCCCCCCAGAACTGGGGACGGCCGCGTCGACGATCCATCGCCACCACGTCGGGCTTGTACTTGTCGCCGACGTCGACCTCAACCTGAAGGGTCGGATGCTTGGGCAGGTAGAGCGCCCACAGAAACGCTTTCATCCACACGTGCTCGATGCGCTCCTGCGTGCGCTTGACGACCACGATCTGCTCCCCGTGGGCCCGAAACGTCAATTTACGGCGGAGGTGGCGCATGTCCTCACAACTGCTCAAAATGCTGCACCATCCGGCGGCGGGTCGCCTCGTCGGGCAGCGGCCCGTAGCCGGCGCGCATGTTGTCGCGACAATGCTCCGGGTCGGACGTACCCGGGATGACGCACGTCACCTCGGGGCGGGAGAGGATGAACTTGAGGAAGAACTGGTCCCAGCCGTTGGCGAAGGACTGTGCCCACTCGGGAAGCGGCTCCCCCTCCACGGCCCCGAACAGCGCCCCGCCCTCGTACGGGCGGTTGACGATCACCGCCACGCCATTGTCCGCCGCCAGGGGCAACAGCCGCTCCTCCGCCTGTCGCGTCTGGATGGAGTAGGGGAGCTGCACGAAGTCGATGTCGGTCGTCCGGATCACGCGTGCCAGTTCGTTAAACGCGCCGGTGCGGTAGTGGGTGACGCCTGTGTACCGGACCCGGCCCTCCTCCTTCCAGCGCCGAAGCGTCTTCAGGTGGGCCTGCCAGTCGACCAGGTTGTGCACCTGCATCAGGTCCATCGGGCGGTGGCGCATCTTCTCCATCGACGCCTTCATCTGGTCGACGCCGTCCTCCCGGCCCCGCGTCCACACCTTCGTCGCGGCGAAGATTTCGTCGGTCAAGCCCAGCTCCGCACTCAGGGCGCCGACGACCCGCTCGGCCCGCCCGTACATCGGGGAGGAGTCGACGACGCTTCCGCCGAGATCGACCATGGTGCGAAGCACGTTCGTCAGCGGCGCCCGCGCCTCCTCGGACGCGCCCACGTCGAACTGCTGCCAGGTGCCCAGGCCCACGACGGGCAGCATCTCGCCACTACTCGGAATCTCGCGGCGACGCATGGAGGCGTCCTGACCAGGAGGTTCTGCGTTGCTTTTGGGCGTGTTCTCCCCGGAGGCCGGGTCGTCGGGGGCATTCGACGCGGAGGCCCCGGCCAGGAGGGAGCCGCCGAGGACACTTCCAGCGCCCGCTGCGGCGAGCAGGCGGAGGGCGTCGCGGCGGGAGAGGTCGGGACGTGAGGAATCACGAGAAGGACGCGGCATAGCAAGAGCGCAGAACTCGGGCAGATGGCGGAGAAGCTCGGGCCGACGGCAAATCATACCATCTGCGCCGAATTATTATACAGATTCTGAGCGATCGGCGCGGTCTGCAAATGGGAACTGAAATGTAGACTCTGCCTCTATCCCGATGTAGGGACGACCCGC
>CAZRPQ010000647.1:0-1592 GCA_964601725.1 uncultured Salinivenus sp.
GGCCTCGGTGCCGTCGGGGTAGGTCTTCGAGACGCCGTCAATTTCGAGCATCACGGGGGCACGGTCGGTCGTCGGGGCGATCGAGGGAACCGGCGGCGAGCGTTGCGGGGCGCTCCCTGCGAGACGCTGGGCGGCGGCGTGCCACGAGAGGAGGCACCCGGTTCCGGCGGCCGTCATCCCCGGCCCCGTCTTTCACAACCTGCTGGACGCACCGCGTCGATCAGCGGGCGCTGTGCCGGAAATGAAAGCGTCCGTCGACCGGCCGCTCCGACGCGACTGCGCGGCGCGCTGGGACGCGGAGAGCGGGAGGGAGGAGCGCCAGGGCTCGGCGGGCCGGTCCCCCAAGAGCCGCTTCTGTCGGTCGATTCCGCCGTTTGCTGCGGGCGGCTCCGCTACAGGGTCGAGGGAGAGGTCGATGCCGACACGACCGACTCCGGCTCGTCCTTGACGTAGAGGACCAGGAGGATGGTGAAGGCGTATTTGGCGAAGATGTCGAGCCCGCTGTACGCCCATGAGGTCGCCCCCACCTCAAGGAGAGCGAGCCCTTCATTCCCGAGGGCCCAGACGACCGGGTAGCCAATCCACAGAACGATCGTCATCCACTGCAGGGTGGCAAAGATGTTTGCGGTGCCGGCCTTCTCAGCTTCCGCGGGCCACTCTGCGAGCAGGTAGTACAGGACCCCGATGAAGAACGCTGTGCTAAGGGCGTACCAGAGCCAGCGCATGGCGTGGCTGCTCGTGGTGAGGGCGGCCGCTAGGCCCGTGAGGCACATGAACACGTCCAGGACGATGGCCGAGAAGATCTTGTCCGTGGTGCTCCGTGCGAGCAGCCCCAGCGCCAGCAGGATGAATGGGGTCGAGAAGGCCCAGGTTAAATATCGTCCCCAGAGGGAAATCACCTCCTGGCCGGCGAGGGGGTGGCCCTCGGGCATGGTCAGTGGATCGATCGTGATGCCGGAGGCAAGGCCCATGTAACTGGAAATGGACACCACGGAGATCATCAGGGTGGACATCGTGATGAGCCTCGCCCTCGAGTCGCGGATGCTCCGCGACATGAGCGCGATCACGATGATCGTAAGCCCCGCAAGCGCAATGTTCACGTAGATCGACGATGCGAGAGCAGCGTTGTCAAGGACTGCTTCAAACATTTTGGGTGCTGTTTACTGAAGTTCTTACCGGCGAAGGGATCTTCTTGAGAACTGAAATATTGTACCAGCGAATTTACGGTGGAAACGATGTGTGGTTCTGCCGAGGCGTAGACGATGCTCGCAAGGGCGGCTGGTATCTTGCTGATGGGCCTTCTGGGCCGGGAGTGGGAGTGCCGGGGCGTTTCTGGCGTCGGTGTCGGGAGGTCTCTGGCGCTGGGGCTGAACGCCGGGGCCTTCCCTTTGTCCTTGGGATGAGTGTGTTCTGGGGAGGATAAGCACTCTTGAGGTGGAGCACATCCGCGCATGTGGAACCCTTTTTGCGTGTAAAATTGGATAGCATCTCAAGTCTGTGAGTTGACATCGATGGTCATTGCCAGCGCCCGGTATGGCCGCGGACCGCCGACGACGGACGGCCGTTTCTCGCTTGCCAACGGCGGTCCGCTG
>CAZRPQ010000648.1:0-1582 GCA_964601725.1 uncultured Salinivenus sp.
CGAGCGGCACGTCCGCCCACTGAGCGGTGAAAAGCGTGACGGGTCGGTAGGACATGGTCGCGTGCGGAATTTGGAGTGTGGAACTTGAGATTGGACAAAGGAGGGTCGGCGTTCAGGAATTCGTGTCAGGATCAGGCTGAAATTCAATCGTATCGGCGAAGGCAGAGGCCCGATCAATCACAGTTTGTGCCAATTCGGCTGCGAGATCGGTTCCAGAGCATTCAGCCGTTGGGCGAAGATCGAATATCTGTCGGGGGGTGCGCCTCAGTTCCGAAGAAAAAATTCCCGTCTTGACGGAGTGCCTCCCAACTGCACCGGCAGGCCCTCGTGCGTATCTGTAGCCATGTCGCGCTTGAGAAGCGCCGCCATCAGCCGTTCGTGGGCCTTCTGAATGAGTTCGCGGTGAGCATCGGTCACACCTTCACCCCGTCCCGATGGACATTCTGTAGGAGAGGGGGGGCGCGATGCTCGAACTCGGTCCGTGCGATCGGGTAGAGGGTGATCATCTCGTCCATTTCCAACCCAAGTCGTGGACCGGCTTGGCCATCCGCTGGAGCTCAGTCCAGGCGTCACTCTCTCCCTCCAACACGACCATGATGGCCACGTCGGATGCTTCCGGGGCGTCCCCGCGGGCCTGCGAGCCATAAAGCACCACTTCATGCAAGCGACTCCCGTACAGTTCTTCACGTCGCGCACGGAGCTCCTCTGCGATTTTCTGTATGGTTGGGGAAGCAGCAGAAGGGCCCATGTGGAGCATCGGAAAACGAAGAACGGAGCGGATTAAGGGCCGGGGGGGGTGTAGGAGGCGTCGACCCAGGCCTCTTTCTCGCTGCTTTCGAGGGCCGTGTGGATGAAGTGCACGCCGGTGGCCCCGTCCTGCACGGTCGGGAAATCGTGCGCCCAGGGCTCGGGCTCCGTCCCGGCCTCGTGGGCGGCGATGGTGTGGGCCACGCTCCGGTACAGGTTGGCGAAGGCCTCGATGAAGCCCTCCGGGTGGCCCTGCGGCGTGCGAACGAACGGCTGCACCGCGTCGGCCAGGGAGGCGCGCCCGTGGCTGTAGACCTGCTGCGGGGCGTCGCCGTTGATGTCGGTGAGGAGCGTGAGCCGGTGCGGGTCCTCCTGGTGCCAGTCGAGCCCCGCCTCGGTCCCGTAGACGCGCAACCGGAGGTTGTTTTCCTCCCCCGCCGCGATCTGGGAGCAGTGGAGGAGGCCCCGCACCCCGCCGTCGAAGCGGAGGAGAATGCTGGCGTCGTCATCGATCCCCCGGCCCTCCACCACCGTCCCCACGTCGGCACACATCCGCTCCAGGCCGAGCCCCGTCACGTACCGGGCCAGGTGCTCGGCGTGGGTGCCGATGTCGCCCAGCGCCCCGGCCCCGGCCTTCTCCGGATCGGTGCGCCAGGAGGCCTGCTTGTTGCCCTCCTCCTCGAGGCGGCGGTTCAGCCAGCCCTGCGGGTACTCCACCACGATCTTGCGAAGATCGCCCAGGCGCCCCTGCTCCACCAGCGCGCGGGCCTGCTTCACCAGCGGATAGCCGGAGTAGTTGTGGGTGAGCGCGAAGACGATGTCGTTCGCCTCCACC
>CAZRPQ010000649.1:0-1580 GCA_964601725.1 uncultured Salinivenus sp.
CCGGCGAGCGTGTTGTAGTAGACGTTCACGTCGCGCCGCCACTGCTCGTAGAAGGCCTCGTGGGAGGTGCCGGTGGTCTTCTCGAAGGCCGTCTCGAAGTCGTGCACCTCCGCCAGCCCGAACAGCACGTCCTTCTTGTGGTGGAGCAGGTCCGTTAGCGTCGAGTCGCCGTACTGGTGGGCAAAGTAGCGCATCTGGCTGTGGCCGGAGGCGTAGAGGAGCCGCCCGTTCCAGAGCGACTGGCCGTCGTCGTACGACAGGTCGTCGTCGAGGACGGCGGCCCGCAGCCAGCGCTCGCCCCGCTGGGCGTTCCATGTTTCGGCCTGATACTGTGCCAGGCCCTCGACCCAAAAGCTCGGACTGCCCCAAATGAGTTGCCCCCAAATGCCAAGGTCCCCCTCCATGGCCTGGAAGTGGAAGAGGTGCGTGAGCTCGTGGGAGAGCACCACCCGCAGCCACGAGGCCGGCCCGGAGAAGGACGCGGCCCAGTCGTTGGTGTTGACCCAGATGTCGGTGTAGCCGGGGCCGAAGGGGACAGCGAAGCCGTTGACGATGGCGTCCTGGTCGCCCAAGTAGATCCGAATTCGCTCGTCGAAGGTCACGTCCAGGGTGGCCGAGAGGGAGTCGTAGGTCGTCTCCGCGATCGGCGCGGCCTCGGCGGCGATGCCCTCAAGCCGGGCCGGGTGCACAATCTCGAAGTGCTCGGTCGTGGCCGTTCGCCAGTCGATCTCGGGATGATTGCGGCCGGTCAGGGTACTGAAACTCTGGGCCTGCGCGGAACCGATCGTGGCGCAGAGGAGCAGGAGGCCACAGAGGACGGTGCGGGTCGTCATCGCGTGGTTGCGTGTGGGCGGTTGGGCGGGAGAGGGCGAGAGGGAAGCCGGTGAAAGGGCAAAGCTGGGGTGGCGCGTTGTGCCTATCCTCGCCGGAGAAAGCCCTGGGAAAGAGTCATGAGGGAGGAGTCATGAGGGGGGAGCAGGAGCTCAGTCGGGATTGTCCTGACAGCTGAGTCGGGGATCCTCCCATTCTCCCACTTCCCCATTCTCCCGTTCTCAAGTTCTCTTCCTCTCCCCCACTCTTCCCTTCCTCCATTCACTCGTTCAGATAGGAATCCCAACTCCGGGCCCTCCAGGCAACCCGTCGAAACGGTCCGTACCAGCGGATTCAAAGACTCAGTTCCTCGCGGAAGGCGCGGGAGCGGCGGCGGGACAGCTCCACTTCGGTGCCATCTTCGAGCGTGGCCTTCAGCTTCCCCTTCGACCACCGCGTCACGTCCTCCACCCAGCGCAGGTTGAGGATGTGCTGGCGACTGGCGCGAAAGAAGCGGGCCGGATCGAGCCGCTCCTCGAGGTAGCTCAGCGAGCGGTGAATCAGCGGCTCCTCCCCCTCGAAGTAGAGCCGCGTGTAGTTGCCCGCCGCCTCAAAGAGGCGCACGTCCGCCAACTGCACGAACCAGCAGCGCTCCCCGTCCTTCACGAACACCTGATCCTCGGCGGCAAGCGTGGTTTCTTCTCCTGCTCCTCCCGCTCCTGGTTCTCCTGCTCCTGGTTCTCCTGCTCCTGGTTCTCCCGTCTCTGTCT
>CAZRPQ010000650.1:0-1574 GCA_964601725.1 uncultured Salinivenus sp.
CGTCGTCCCAGTAGGTGCGCGTGAGGGTGCGGTACATCTCCGCGCTCGCCGCTGGGCTCACGGCACGCCCCTCGTGAATCATGATAAGCAACCGCGCCATCTCGCGGGGCGTGGTCTGGCCCCAGCCGTACCGCTCCCAGTCGTCGTGGCGGCCCGGGGTGCGCGAGTTCATGCGTGTGTGCTCGAACCTGTGGGCCGTTAGCCAGTCGTTGATGGCCGTGCCGGTGCCACAGAGGTGCTGCAGCCAGAGGGATCCCGTATCGTCGCTCATCGTCATCATGAGCATGACGACCTTGCTGAGTTTCACCTCCGCCCCGTCCTTGAAGTGCCCGAGCAGGTTCACGCCCGGATCGTAGAGGGAGTGGCGAGCAGAAGCAGAAGCAGAGCAATGATGCGTGTCCGCATCGCGAGGGGCAGTCGTTGTGAGGAGAACGGGAGAGGGAAAGCGACCGTGGACCCTCGGCCGCTTCTCGTCTCAAAAAGGAATCCGGACCACAGAGATCCTCGGTGTTCTGGGGCGGTTCCCGGTCCGCGAACCGGGCTGCACGTCGGGTTTATGATAACGCTCTCAGTCTTACGTGACCAGAACGTCACACTGAGTTTAAGCGTGACCGGGGACCAGTTTTGTTATCATATAAGCAGGTATGAGTCGCAAAAAAGTGTTCTGGTCAGCTCCACGCGGAGCGGGCCTTTTCTGTTTTGATTCTGTTTGCCCATTCTCGAAGCGCCCCCGGATCGCAAGACCGGTGGGCGCTTTTGTCATGGGACGGGCGACCCTGGAGCGTGTCAGAGACGGGCGCTGGTCTGGAAGAGCCCCCCTCCCCCCGGTTCGCTTCCGTCTGTTTCGGGGCAATCGACCCCGCAAGTGAAAGACGCCGAATGGACGATTATCCCGTCGCGGCAGAATCCGGGCGATCCATGAAGGGAAACACCTCGGCGTAGCTCGGGGGCAGCACGTCGCCGAGATCGGAGAGCATAGGCTCCCCCACGGCCTCCTGTAGGACGGTCAATACCGCCGCCGTAGCGGTCTTGGCGTCCTCCCGGCTCAGATCGGCCCGGGCTTGCACGCGGTCGAGAAACGCTCCTGCGTTCAGACGCTCCACCTGCTCGCGCGTATGCTCCGGCTTCGCAGCGTGGAGGTGATTGGCAATCTCTTTGGGAAGTGGGGCGCTCAGCGTGTCGCGCTCCGTGCGGTACAGGATTTCGCTGAAGGTCTCCAGGACGACCGTCATGAGGGTAGAAGCCTCGTCGGAATCGTCCAGCTCCAGATGGTCCTGGACGGCGTCGAAGAACGCTCCGTACGTCATGGGCAGAGAGAGAATTGATGCGAGCGGGACTGGCGCGAGAGGCGGTGTCGAAGAGACACGTCTTCGTAATACCAACGGATCGGAGCCCCGAATCGTGCCTCCATGGCCGGAGTCGGGCTCGCCCGTCTCCGTTCGGGCGGCCCCCCGCGCGGCCGTTTGCACCCCCGGCCAGCGGGACAGATCGGTGTGCACGGCGCCGGACGGTGCAACATTGAGAAGCTGTTTGGCGGACGTTCTGTGGCCTGCGACTTCGTGGATCTCGTGCAA
>CAZRPQ010000651.1:0-1571 GCA_964601725.1 uncultured Salinivenus sp.
GGCACGGCCGGAACGATGATGGCCAACAAGTTGCGTCCTCAGCTCGATGAGGAGGAGTGGGAGATGACCATCATCGACAAGGAGAAGACCCACTACTATCAGCCGGGCTTCCTCTTTATCCCCTTCGGCATGTACGAGCCCGAGGACGTGACCCGGCCCAAGGCCGACTACCTCCCGGACGGTGTCCGGACGATCTGGGCCGAGGTCGAAGAGGTGACGCCGGAGGAGCACGCCGTCCAGCTCGCCGACGGGCGGGAGATGTCGTACGACCTCCTCATCATCGCCACGGGCGTCCACCCGGATCCCGAGGAAACCCCCGGTCTGCACGGTGATCTCTGGTACGAGGATGCATTCGACTTCTACACCCACGAGGGCGCGACCCGGCTGGCCGACAAGCTGGACACCTGGCAGGGGGGGCGTCTCGTCATCAACATGGCCGAGCCGACCATCAAGTGCCCGGTGGCGCCCCTGGAGTTCGCCTTTCTCGCCGATTCCTATTTCACAGAGAAGGGCATGCGCGACGACGTGGAGATCGTCTTCACGACGCCGCACGATGGGGCCTTCACAAAGCCGATTGCCAGCAAGGCCCTCGGCAATCTCATGGAGGAGAAGGAAATCGAGGTGGTCCCCGATTTCTATCTCATGGAGGTCGACGAAGACGAAAAGACGCTCCGCACCTACGACGGCAAAGAGGAGCCGTTCGACCTACTCGTGTCCATTCCGGCCAACAAAGGCGCCGAGTACGTCGACAAGAGCGACATGGGGGACGTCGAGGCGCTCAACTTCATCCCCACGGACAACCACACGCTCCAGGCCGAGGATCACGACGATGTCTTCGTCATCGGCGACACGACGAACGTGCCGACGTCGAAGGCGGGGTCGGTGGCGCACTTCGAGGCCGACATCCTCGAGGAGAACGTCCTCAGCTACATCAACGGGGAGCCGCTGACGGCCTCCTTCGACGGGCACGCCAACTGCTTCATCGAGACCGGCTTCGGGAAGGCTACGCTCATCGACTTCAACTACGACACCCAGCCGCTGCCGGGCAAATTCCCGATCCCCAGCCTCGGCCCGATGAGTCTCCTCAAGGAGACGCGCCTGAATCACTTCGGCAAGCTGGCCTTCGAGTGGGTCTACTGGCACATGCTGCTGCCCGGCCGGTCCATGCCGATTCCGTCGCACATGTCGATGGCGGGCAAGGTCCCCGAAGGCGAGGCCGACGCCGAGCTCCTCGCCGCATAGTTTCGTGTATTCGTTCATTCAATTTCCTACACTACCATGCCACAAGTTGGAATCGCTGGAGAAACGGTCGACGTCAACAAGGAAGGATATCTCACCGATTCGGAGCAGTGGACGCCCGACGTGGCCCGCGAGATTGCGCAGGTCGAGGGCATTGAGCTGACCGACACGCACTGGGACGTCCTTGAGTACCTGCGCGAGCAGTACGCCGCGGGCACCAAGCTGACCATCCGCCGCGTCGGGAAGTCCGACGTCGTGGACTCCGTCAAAGAGTTCTACGACCTGTTTCCGGACGGCCCGCTCAAGAAGGCGAGCAAGATCGCCGGAATACC
>CAZRPQ010000652.1:0-1563 GCA_964601725.1 uncultured Salinivenus sp.
GTCGGACTCGGGCATGTGAGGAGCAGGATTTAGGAAAGAGGTGTGGAACCAGCGCTCTCGTAACCTAACCGCTGCGGCTCCTCAATCCAAAACTGAACCGCAGAGGAGCCAGACACACGAAAGGCCGGTCCCAGATGATAGGGGCCGGCCGCGTGGGTCGTCGGTATGTGCGAAGCACGCTACAGAATTGCGCTCATCTTCCGCCGAATTTCCTCGATGGACTCTCCCGTCTTGTCGTGGATGAGGCCCATGATCTTGTCCAGTTCTCCGCGGGCCCGCTTCATCTGCTTGTCGTCGAAGTCGGTTTCATCCCAAATGTCCTTGATCTGGTCTCGAATCCGACGCCAGTCCTCGTTCATTTTTTCTGTCGCCATAATCGACCTCGCTGATGGCTTGTGAGCAAGAGCATGATATTACAGTCGGATGATACTGCCTATTCGTGGACGGGGTTTCACCCGTGCTCTCGAACGGCCGGGGGGACCGAGCGTTAGAGTACTCGTCCACGGATACCCAAGCAGTCGCGCCCCCAACTATGCCCACTGTCGGAGTCATCGGGGCTGGCATTGCCGGCCTGGCCGCCGCCCATCAACTGCGGGAGGAGGGCGTCGCCGTTCGCGTCCTTGAAGCGTCGGATCGGACCGGCGGCGCCATCCAGTCGGAGCGCACGGAAGGATTCCTGGTCGAGGACGGCCCCAACACGGTCCGGGCCGGCGCCCCCGCCCTGGAGGCGATCATTGACGACCTCGGGCTCCAGGACCGTCGGATCTGGGCAAACGACGACGCCGACACCCGCTACGTGGTGCGCGACGGACGCCCGACCCCCCTTCCCCAATCCGTCAGCTCGTTTCTCTCAACGGACCTCTTCTCCACCCGGGCCAAGCTGCGCCTGCTCGCGGAGCCTTTTATCGGACGATCCCGACAGCCGTCGGGAGACGAGAGCGTGGCGCACTTTACGCGGCGGCGCCTGGGACAAGAGGTGCTCGAGTACGCCATTGCCCCGTTCGTAGGGGGCGTCTTTGCCGGAACCCCCGAAGACCTCTCCGTGCGGCACGCCTTCCGCCGGCTCGCGACGCTCGAAGACGAATACGGCTCACTCCTCCTGGGCGCGGTGCGGCGCGCGCTCTCCCGCAACGGATCGGGCGACGAGGACGCTCCGTCGGGCCTCTTTTCGTTTCGCGGCGGCCTGCAGGTCCTCCCCAACGCCCTGACCGATGCTCTGGGGGAGCGGGTCACCCTGAATGCGCCGGTGACGACTCTCGACCACGACGGCTCACAGTGGCATGTGACAGTGAATCGCCCAGACGGGCCCGAGCAGACTCGCACGTTCGACGCCCTCGTCTGTACAGCCCCGCTCCACCGGCTGGGCGAGATGGACTTTGACACGCCGGTGGACCTCACCCCCTTCGCAGACGTCTCGTACCCTCCACTGAGCGTGCTCGCCCTGGGCTACCCCCGCGAGGCGGTGGATCACCCGCTGGACGGCTTCGGGATGCTCGTGCCCCCCGTCGAGGACGACCTGAACGTCCTCGGGACGATCTTTTCCTCCACTCTCTTTCCCGGCCG
>CAZRPQ010000653.1:0-1560 GCA_964601725.1 uncultured Salinivenus sp.
TTGGTTAATGAATTTGTGCCGGTCTACTTAAGAGTTCGCAGCATCCTCTTCCCCAGAGGCTTCTTCCGCGTCGAGGTCGAGCATGTCGACCGAGATGCCCTCCTCGCGGTCGAGCTGGAGCAGCTTGGCCCGCTCGTCGTCGAAGGCCGGGTCGTCGAGCAGGTCCTCCACCTCCCGGAGCGTGGGCAGATCGTCCAGGTTGTCGAGGCCGAACTGTTCGAGGAAGCGATCGGTGGTGCCGTAGAGCAGCGGCCGGCCCACCGAATCGGCCCGGCCCTCCACGCTCGCGAGATCCATCTCAAGAAGCTTCCGAATCGCGTAGTCCGAGCTTACGCCGCGGACGAAGTCGACCTCGGGCCGCGTGACCGGCTGCCGGTACGCAATGACCCCGAGGGTTTCCATGAGGGAGCGGGAGAGACTCGTCTCCTGCTCTTCCACGTAAAAGGTCTTCACGAAGGGCGAGAGGGACGAGCGGGTGACCATCCGGTACCCGCCGGCCCACGACTTGATCTGGAGGGCCCGTCCCCGGTCGGCGTACCCCTCGTTCAGTCGCTCCACGGCGGCGGCGACCTCCTCGTCCGACGGCTGGGGGCGACCGGTCACGTCGGCGACGATCGCAGCGATGCGATCGGGCGCCACCGGCTCGTCGGCCGCGAAAATGATGGCCTCCGCCGCCTCCTCAAGCGTGTGGGCGTCCGACGCGTCCGTCCCGGACGGCGCGGGCTCCGAGGTCGGCGACGAGTGTTCAGGCGAGGGGTCGACGTCAGGCATACAGCACGATCGATGAAAACGAGGCGCGAGGGCTCAGGCACGGCCGCCCCCAGAGCCCGGGCGTGGGATCCGCCCGAAGCCAGCGCGCGTCTTTGCTCTCGTTAAGTGAGGGACTGGAATGTGGACGGGAGGCCGTTGCCCTCGCCCGACGCGGTGGGTTCGGGCCGAGTAGGCGCATCGGACGGCGGCGCTTCGTCGGTGCAGTACGCCTCGAACGCCTCGACTAGATCCTTGGCGATAACGTTCGCGTCCCGCCCCTCAATGTGCTTCCGCTCCACCACGTAGACGGGCTGCCCGTCCCGGAAGAGGGCGAAGAAGGGCGAGGAGGGCGGGATGCCTGCCAGGTACTCCCGGGCGCGTTCCGTCGCTTCGAGGTCCTGACCGGCAAAGACGGTGACGTAGCGGTCGGGCTGCTGCTCGGTCGCTTTTTGGGCCTTGGCCACGGCGGGCCGGGCGTTGCCCGCGGCACAACCGCACACGGAGTTGATGACCAAAAGCATGGTTTCATCCTCGGCCGCCTCGAAGGCCTCGTCGACCTCATCGGCCGTGCGCAGCTCCTCGACGCCGAGTTGCGTGAGCTCTTCACGCATCGGTTCGACCATTTGCTTGGGGTACGGCATAAATCGGCAGAATCATTCCTGCGGAAAAGACACGAAGCCCTTTCGTCAGTCTTCGAGGGCATAGTGGGGGTTGCAACGACCGGCGGATTTCGTTGATCCGTCCCGCCGGACCCCGACGACGCGGGGGACGGCTCTGCGGCCGGACGCCGAAAGGGGGCTCGGTCGTCAT
>CAZRPQ010000654.1:0-1555 GCA_964601725.1 uncultured Salinivenus sp.
AAGTTCGACGGGCTCGGCGGCACCGAACAGAGAAACACGCTGGAGAGCTGGCCCACGTCCACGCCCAGCTCCAGGGTCGGCGTACAGGACAGGAGGTTCGGGTCCCAGGGCCGGCCGTCGGTCGGGTTCTCTCCGCCCTGGAAGGCCGCCTCTAGCGACTCCCGCTTCTGACGGCCGAGGAGGCCGGTGTGCTCGCGGGCAACAATGCGTTGCAGGTCGCCCCGGCTGTAGAGACGACGGTAGTAGTTTCGCCTGGTGCCTTTCGGCCCGTAGGCGCCAGTGCACTGGTATCGCAGGCAGGGCGTCCCCGTCCAGGCCTCCGCCACGGACTGGGCCACCGAGGCGTTGTGGCCGCACTGCCGGCACCGCACCTGCGCCACCTCATCGGTGATGAGAAGGGCATCCGGCCGGAGCCCCCACACGCCGTGCCCCTTCCGCGTGGAGCGGCGATCCAGGAGATCCGTCTCGACGAGCGTGCTGAGCGTCTGCTTGTACAGGGCATCGAGCACGCCCTCCAGCATGTCGTCGCGCTCGCCGAAGCACTTCAGGGCCCACGCCTCCAGCCAGCTGTTCCCCTGCGTAGAGGCGGTGAGGATGGGATCAAAGCGGCTCGTGCTCTGCTCGGAAATGAAGGCCGGGAGGCGGGAGGACTGCCCGTAGTTGGGGAGGTGGGGCCGCATGTTCAGGACGTAGTCGTTTCCGCCGTGCTCGACGTAGGTCCCCAGCTCGGGGTGGAAGACGGCGCCCTGATTCTTGAGGTGCTGGAGGAGCCCCCCGATGAAGCCCCGGAGGTCTTCTTCCGTCACGTCCCGGAGGCTGCCGAGGTTCTGGACGCGGGGCCGGAGGTCGGCGGTGGCCTCCCGGAGGCGATCGGGGTCGGGCGCGGCGACGGACGAGCCGGTCTTTTCGAGGGTGCGCCCGATGCGGGCCCGAAAGCCGTACTCGCTCCACACCTCCCACCCGAGCCGGCGGCGTACGTCTTCGGTGAGGGTCGCCCCGTCGGGAATGCGGCCCTGGTCCTGAAGCGCCTCGTACTCCCGAAACCACTCCATGTCCGGCGCGATGAAGGTCGAGACGAACGCCTCCTCGGGCATCCGCTCGCGGTAGTGGGCGGCGACGTCGTCCTGCAGATCGTTCAGCGGCGTGGGCTCGCGTCCCTGCACCACCTTCTGGATCGCGCCGCGGAGGTTGAACCGGTACGTGCGGGACTCGAAGAAGCCGGCCCGGTGGGCCGCGTCCTGCACCGAGTCGGAAAAGGTGAGGAGCTTCTTGTCGTCGTTGTGCGAGGAGGCATAGAGCTGGGAGATGAGGACGCTCGTCAGGCTCGCCGCCCGCGACCCCAGGATCGTGAGTCCCCCGCGCGTGCCGCAGAACGGGCAGTCGTTGCCTCCGACCTGCCGGCCGTCCTGCGTGGTCTTTCGGTTTTTGGGGCGGAAGACCTCCAGGAGCTTGTCGCCCTGGCCGCAGGACGCGCAGGTCTCGGCGCTGGCGTCGCTAAATTGCAGGTCGTGCCCGCAGAGCTGGTGGCGGAAGCCCTCGGCGTCGATCTCCTCCG
>CAZRPQ010000655.1:0-1550 GCA_964601725.1 uncultured Salinivenus sp.
GCAGCCAGGCGGCCACGCGGCCGCTGTACCGGAATTCGACGAACTCCACGTCGGTAAGCACGCCGCTGCGGCGCCAGAGGCGCGCAAAGAAAAAGACCGTGAGCATCCCGCCGATGGCCGCGTTCCACCAGAGCCAGTTGCCCGCAATGCCGTCCTCCGCCACAATCTCCGTGACTAGAAGCGGCGTGTCGACCGCGAACGTGGTGGCCACCATGCTCGTCCCGGCGAGCCACCAGGGCATCGCGCGCCCCGACAGGAAGAACTCGGAGGTGTCCTCCCCGGCGCGCTGGTAGAAATAGAGCGCAATGCCGAAGGAAAGCACCAGGTAGGCGACGACGAAGAACCAGTCGAGAAGGGTCACGGGACGGGCGTGTGAGGGAGAGAGTCAGCGCTACAGAGAAGAACGGGGGTGGCCCCGTCAGGGTCAAGCTGACAGGACGCCGGACACCTTCTCCCAGTGCGTGTCGGTCATGTTGCCGACGTTGAAGAGGGCAATGCCGCCCGCCCCGCCGGCCCGTGCGCGCTCGACCGCTGCGACCAGCTGATTGGGCGACAGCTCGGGGACGAACAGGCCGCTGTACAGCGGCGTGCCGGGGTCGAGGGCGGTCACGCCGTCGCGGACGGCCGTCTCGATCCACGAGACCTCCTCCTCGTAGAAATTGTGATAGACCATCGGCATGACCGCGTCGAGCGGCCAGGACGGCCAGTCCTGTCGGACCAGGCGGCGCGCAATGTCGGGCGTGGGGAAGACGGCCGCCGAGATCATCTTGTCGTGGTCGTGCACGACCGTCGCCAGCCGCGACACGACCTGTGTGATCTGATCGTACCGAAACTGGAGCCACTCTTCGTGGGACGATGGGTCGTCCAGGTCCATCGGGTCGGTGCCGGTCTGCTCTTTGAACTGGGCCCGGCAGGCCTCGTGGTATCCGTAGTCGAACCGGGGCATCTCCCGGTCCTGGTCGAGGTCGTACTTGGGCTGAATCGCGCTCGGCAGGATGACGTCGGGAAACCGGATGTAGTCGAGCTGGATGCCCGATACGCCCTCGATTTGTGCAAGTGTGTCTACCTCCTCCGCGACCGCGTCGCGCACGGCGGGCACGCAGGGCGACATGAAGCGATAATAGTCGACGTAGGGGGGGTCCTCCGCGGTGGAGACGCCCTTCCGGTTGACGGCGTACCAGTCCGGATGGGGTTCTAGGTACTCGCCGCTCCGCATGGTGACGTGCCAGATGTGAAGTTCGAGGCCCTCGTTCTGAGCGATGGGGGCCACTTCTCGGAGCACGGAGGGGTCCTCCTCCCCGAGCAAAACGCAATCGATCCCGGCCGTACTCATCGTCGCAAACTGCTCGGCCCACGTCGTGTCCTCGGGCTTGCCGCCCATCCACGCCCAGTTTTTCATGTCCTCGCCCTCCTCCGCACAACCGAGGAGCGTGCCTCCAGCCAGTGCCACGGTGCCGGCGCCGGCCACCTTGAGAAATCGTTTACGGGTCATCATGATGCGATAAATGTCAATCCGTCGGTGTCGTGAATGTAGTCCCCTCTGGAGCGTG
>CAZRPQ010000656.1:0-1549 GCA_964601725.1 uncultured Salinivenus sp.
AGAAGCACGTTCAGGTACTTCAGGATCGTCTTCGTCGTCGGCGCAATCTGCTTGAGGGGGCGACTCGTGATCCGCTGGGTTCGGAGGGAAAGCAGGTCTGTGTCTCCGGCCAGGTAGTCGATGCTGTTCGCCGCGAGGTTGATGTTGCCCTCCGGAAGACGCTGCTTTCGCTGGCCCGTTCCGTTCACGATGAAGTCACCGTCGCCAACGACGACCAGTTTTGTCTCTGGGCTGCGGGTGCGGTCGACGGACAGGGTGTCCGAATTGGCAAACGCGGACGAAAAGGTGCCCTCCAGCAGCCCGGCCACCGGAAATGAGGAGCCCGAAAAGTCGGAGACTGTCCACTCCTGCTGCGGGCGAATGCTGGCTGGGAGGGAGGCGAGGGCGGACTGCTCCGATGATCGGGCGAGCACCGTTGCCTGCGCGGACGTGTCGGTCTGCGCCGTGTCGAGCGAGGAGACGAACCGGAAGACGGCCTGGTTCAGTCCGTCGCTGATTGGGTGGTCCGAAAAACTGGCGATCTGCGGGATGTAGGGGTACCGGACCCGGTTTACGACGTTGAACCCCCCGCGCTGCTGCTGAACCCGCACGGCGCTGGCGTTGCGGTCGCGCACGAGGTTGGGCTTGAGGGGAAGGCCGTAGGTGCCGAGCAGCGGTTCGAGCCCCGTCGTCTTGGGCCGGGCCCGGCCAAAGCGCATGTTGGCCTGGGCCCGATTCAGGGCAAAGAGTACGCGGCCGCCCCGCATCACGTACTGGTCGACGGCGAGGGCGGCTTGCGTCGACAGTTCGTTCTCGGGGCGAGCGACGAGCAGCACGTCGACCTCGGGGGGCACGCCGGTCGTATCCACACCCGAGACGGTCTGGATGTCGTAGCGGCCCTTCAGGGACTCCCGAAGCTGCTGCATCGCGGACAGGTCCGGTTCGCCGTGGCCCTGCAACAGGCCCAGGACCGATTTTTTGTTGCGCGTTAGCTTCCGCATTGTGCTCGCAATTTTATACTCCAGGGCCGACCCGGGCTCGACGAACGGGATGACCTCGCGCTGATCCTGATACTGGAAGGCAGCGCCCAGAAAGGTCCGCTTCTGGGTCATCTTGTTCTGTTTGCGGACATCGATCGTCACCGGTCGGACGCCGGCCTGCTGGGCCTCCTGAGCTTTGTCGTCGCTCTCATTGGGGTTTACGAAGGTAAACTCCACATTTCCGTCCGCCGCGGCGCGGAACTCCTGCAGGAGCGCCCGGAACTCCTCTTTCGTGCGCCCAAACCGAGCCGGCAGGTTGGCCGAAAAGTAGGCCGTCACGGTCACCGGGTCGTCCAGGTTTTGGGCAATGTCGTGGCTTGCGCTGGCAAGCGTGTAGCGATTGTTCTCCGTCAGGTCGGCCCGCCAGAGGAACTGGTCGGCCACGTAAGTGAGCGCGATGAGGCTGCCCGCGATGAGCAGCACCTGAAGGATGGCTTCGCGCCGGTTCGCAAGAAAGCCCGCGAATGCGTTCGACATAGGCGAAAGCGTTTTGGGTTGTGCGTTGAGGGTTATGGGTTGTGCGTTGAGGG
>CAZRPQ010000657.1:0-1542 GCA_964601725.1 uncultured Salinivenus sp.
TCGTCGGGTGCTACGCGGAGCCGGTGTTTGCCTTTGCCCACGAGGCGGCCGTCCACCTGACGGATACAGGTCCCTACATTGAGGCGGTGCTGGGGGGGTAGGTTGGGGGGTTGAGTGTTGGGGGTTGAGTGTTGGGGGTTGAGGGTTGGGGGTTGAGGGTTAGGCGTTGGGGAGTATTCGTTCGGTTTTGCGATCTAATTGCTTTTGACTGACGGTTGGAGGTGACGGTGATGGTTACGCTCGTTCGGGTTCTGCTCATGACGCTCGTCTGGGCGGCCCTGCAGGGGTCGTTCAGCCCCGGCACCTTGCTTCTGGGGGCCCTCTTCTCGTGGGTCATTCTTCGCATCTCACGGCCCCTCTTCAGCTCGGACGAACCGGGCGTTTTTCCGGGGGGGCGCCCCGTCCGTCGGGTCTGGCGCAACCTCGTGTTGATCGTCGTATTCATTCGCGAGGTGATCCTCTCGGCCCTGCAGGTGGTGTGGTACGTGATTCAGCCGACGCTGACCATTCGGCCCGCCGTCATCGAGTATCCGCTCAACGTGCAGACCGATCGGGAGATCACAGTGCTGGCCAACATGATTTCCCTCACGCCCGGCACGCTCAGCCTGGACGTGGCCCCGGATCGGTCTGCCATCTACATCCACGCCATCTCGGTGTCGACCGCCGATGGGCAGGATGTCATCGACGGAATAAAGGACTCCCTCGAGAAGCACATCGGTCGGGCGCTCGGGCCCCAGGCGAATGAGAGGCGACTCGAGACCGAGGCTACGAGCCCTCAGCCCCGCGACGGAGCCAGCGGGACAGAAGCCAGCCACTAACCGCGGCCCCGCCCAGGCCGAGGAGCAGGGGCATGATTGATGGCTCGGCGATGTCCTCCAGATCAATGAGCCCGCTGGTGCGACCGACGTCGTCGATTTGGGGCACGGTGAGGATGCCCTCCAGCGTGGAGGTGACGGCGGCCTGAACGGCCGCGGCGGCGACGACCTCCACCGGAAGCGGGCGGCCCTTGACGGAGGCGTAGGGGTGGGGACGAGCGCTTTTGAGTTGATTGAGGACGGCCGCGAGCGTAGGCGTGCCCCGCTGCCGGTCGCCGTAGACGAGATTCGGTCGGAGCGATGCGGTGCGGAGGTTCGAATACTGTTCGTGGAGCGTCCGCTCGGCCCGACGCTTCGCCGCCAGGAAGTTGTGGGGGACGACGGGGGGTTTGTCGCGCACCGAGAGGAAGACGAACGCGTCGGCCCCCGCCTCCACCGCTTCGTCGGCCGCCAGCAGGGCCGACTCCGCGTTCACCCGGTCGAAGCTCCCATTGCGATCGGAGTTCTCCTGGATCGTGGCAATGCAGTGCACGACGGCGTCGGCGCCCTCCAGCAGGTCGCGCCACGTGTCGGGCGTGAACACGTCGGCGGCGCGCCACTCGACCTCCTGCGTCCAGGGGTGCCGGGCCGGGGTGAGGGCCGGGCGGCCGGTGCGGCCGAAGGCGGCCACCTCGTGCCCGTTCTGCACCGCGACGCGACAGATTTCGGAACCAATGAAGCCGTTGCC
>CAZRPQ010000658.1:0-1538 GCA_964601725.1 uncultured Salinivenus sp.
CGATCCCAATGGGACTGCCTGACCTCAGTCTGCCGACCATAAACCCGGACACCCTCAAGACCCTCCTCCCCGCCGCGATCACCCTCGCGCTCGTGCAGTTCATGAAGAACGTGTCGCTCGGGCGCGTCTTCGCGACGCGGCACGGCTACACGATCGACGCCAACAAGGAGCTCGTCGGCATTGGGTCGGCCAACCTCGTCGGGTCCTTCTTCTCGAGCATTCCGGTCTCGGGAAGCTTTTCGCGGTCGGCCGTCAACGATCAGACCGGGGCCCGTACCCCGCTGGCCAACTGGTTTACGGCCGGGGTCATTGCGCTGACCCTTCTCCTCCTGACCCCGCTCTTCTATTACCTCCCCACGCCGGCCCTGGCCGCCATCATTATCGTGGCCGGAATCAGCCTCGTCGATGTCCACGAGCTCCGGAGCCTCTTCAAGGCACGGCGCCGGGACGGCTACATCGCCCTCTTTACGGCGGCCTGCACCCTCTTCATCGGCATCCAGGAGGGCATCCTGCTCGGCATCGGGGCCTCGGTCGTGGCCGTCCTCTTTCGCATCAGCCGGCCCAACGTGGCCGAGCTCGGACACGTCCCCGGCACCCGCCTCTTCCGCGACCTGGACCGTTTCGCGCAGGCGGTGCGCCTCAAAGACATCATGGTCCTGCGCGTGGACGCCTCCTTCTCGTTCGCCAACGCCGAATACTTCAAGGACTTCATCCTGGAGAAAAGCGAACGGGAAGGGCGCAACGTGGAGGTGGTCATCGTGGACGGGAGCAGCATCAATGGGCTGGACACGACTGCGATTGAGGCCCTGTTCTCCGTCGCGGAGTCGCTGGAGGAGCAGGGCATTGAGCTGCACTTTTCCGGGCTCATCGGACCCGTGCGCGAGGTCGTCCGCCGCTCGGGGCTCCACGCCTTGCTCGGGGAGGACAAGTTTCACCTCGATCCTCACTCGGCCGTCGTGAGCGTGCTGGAACGCTGGGACGCGGAGGAGGGCACCGACCGGATCGACCAGTACTTCGCCGCGGCGGAGCCGGAGAAGCAGGAGGCCACTCCCGCGGCGTCGTAAATGCGACCTTGAAGACGGCCCGGGAACGATCGAAAAGGCTCCTCCGAGCCGCGACCGCGTCACCATCCCCCGTTGTGCGAAGATACCGTCGCGACGGGGTCCACTTCTTTCAGCTCCCCCCGGCATCTGACAGGCCGCGTTCAGGGAGGGCCGAGCCCCCCTTGCCTCGGTCCCTTTGGGGCACGCGTCGACAAAGATTCTCGCACTCACTTCACAGTTGAATTGGATCAACAGCGGGCCGCCCAGCTTTCTGGTGCTCTACGATCCGCTCGTGTTCCGGACGGGCGGCGGCTGTCTTCACATCTTCCTGGGACCAGGTTCGCCCACGAGGCACTCCTGCGATGTGGAATCGAGCTTGGACGTGGCTTCTCGATACACTGCCGATCCTTCAGTGGCTCCCGGGCTACACGACCGCGTCGTTGCGCGGCGACATGACGGCGGGGCTCACGGTGGGCGTCATGCTCATTCCGCAGG
>CAZRPQ010000659.1:0-1536 GCA_964601725.1 uncultured Salinivenus sp.
CAGACCTCGCTCAGAAAGCCCGCGTCGCGCGGGTCGCTCTCTTCGGTGATGCGGTCGGGGCCGTGGTCGCCGTAGTAGCCAACGGCAGAGGAGGACACGAGCACCGCCGGCGGATCGTCGAGGTCTGCGAGCGCCTCGGCCAGGAGGCGCGTGCCGTCCGCCCGGCTGGAGTAGATGCGCTGTTTCTTGGCGGGCGTCCACCGCCCGAACACGTTTTCGCCCGCGAGGTGGATCACCGCATCGACCCCCTCCAGCTTCTCCGCCTCGACCCGGTCGGTGCGCGGGTCCCAGAGGATCTCGTCGTCCCCCGTCGGCCCGGAGCGGGTGAGGCGCTTCACGGTGTGCCCGCCCGTCGTGAGGAAGGGCACCAGCTGCGAGCCGAGCAGGCCGGACGTGCCGCTCACGGCGATCGTCAGGGACGTGTCGTCGGGATTGTAGCGACGGTGCAGCTTAAGGTCGCGGCGCGTGATGCGGTGGCGGTACGCAAACTGACGGCGCAACTCGTCCTCCAGCCACGGCGCAACCTGTCGTCCCAGCACTCCGCCGGGCGGCTCGTATTCGATCTGATCGGTCAGCGTCGTGCCGCTGCCGTTTGCGGGGACGAAGCGGTGCGTGTGGTCCCAGTGCGGAAACGGCCCCTGCACCTGCCGGTCGCAGAACTGCCGCCCCGGCTCCACGTCGTAGTGCTCGGCCACCCACCGCAGCGCCAGCGAGCCGAGTCCGATGCGAAGCACCGCGCGGTCGCCCTCGTCGATGCCCTCAAATTGCTCCAGCCGTACGGGGGCCCAGGGCGGCGTGAGCCGCTCGAAGGCGCCGGGCCGGGCGTGCCAGTCGAAGAGGGCGTCGGCGGAGGTGTCTAGCGTGCTCGTGGCCGTGAAGGTGTTCATGGCAGTCGCGGGCAGGGTGAACAGACACTTCGGAAGTGGGGGTGCTTGCAGGGCCGCAGGCGTGGAGGCCGTGGAAGCCGTGGACGCATGGAGGCTCCGGATGCGTGGACGCTTTTGAGGTCCGGAGGCTTACGGAAGGATAGACGCTCGGAAGTGTGGGAAGGAGAACCCATCATGGATCTCTGGACATCCGATCATTTCCGTCTGTGACGTAATCAGTCTCGGGGTCGCGGAGGGCGGAGGGGCCGCACCACGGGTCCGGGTCTTTCATCATTTTGATGAGCCCGCCGCGGATTTTTCGGTAGGCCTCACGGAGTCGGTCGTGGCTGTCTTCCGAGAGGTAGCCACACGAACGTGCGAAGTCCAGCCAAGTGATGGTTTCGGCGGCCTCTCCCTCCGCGTCGCTCAGATTGCTGACGAAGTGATTGGGGTAGCGCCGCTTGCTCCACGCCTCGGCGATGTTCGAGCAGACGGCCCGGGAGGAACGCCGAATCTGATCCGTGAGCGCATACCGCTCTTCCTTGGGCCACTCGCCCGACAACTCGAAGATCTTCATCGAGTGCTTGAAGGCTGTGCGATACACCCGCAAATCGTCAAAATCTTCTACTTGTTTACTCATGAGATCTAAGGATCCACTTCAGGACCGATC
>CAZRPQ010000660.1:0-1536 GCA_964601725.1 uncultured Salinivenus sp.
TCGGGCACCCGCTCCGGGAGCGACAGCCGCTCGTACTTGCCCCAGCGCGCGTTCATGGTGCTCTCGAGGCTGGGCGTGGCCGAGCCGAGGAGGCAGACCGCATCGGTCCTGTGGGCCCGCATCACGGCCACGTCGCGGGCGTGGTAGCGCGGCGCGGGGTCGAACTGCTTGTACGACTGCTCGTGCTCCTCGTCGACCACGAGGAGGCCCAGATCCTCCAGCGGCGCCAGGACGGCCGAGCGCGGGCCGATGGCGATGGCGGCGTCGCCGGTGCGCAGCCGGCGCCAGGCGTCGTACCGCTCGCCTGTGCTCATCTGCGAGTGGAGAACGGCGATCTCCTCGCCGAAGTGCGAGCGGAACCGCTGGACCGTCTGCGGGGTGAGCGCAATTTCGGGCACGAGAATGATGCCGGTGCGCCCCTGTGCCCGCACGGCCTTGAGGGCGCGGATGTATACCTCCGTCTTGCCACTGCCGGTGATGCCGTGGAGCAAGAAGGTGCCGTAGCGCCGGGCCTCGACGGCGTCGGTGATGGCGTCCAGGGCGTCCCGCTGAGCGGGGAGTAGGTCGTGGTCGGGCGGGGAATCGGGGGGCGGCAGGTCGTCGAGGGGCGAGCGCATCACCTCCTTCTCCACCAGCTCCGCCATGCCTTTCTCCACGAGGCTGCGGACGGTCGCGTAGGAGGCGTCGGCCCGCTCCATCACGTCGGTGCGGCGGGGCTCCGGGGTGCCCTCTGCCTGGAAGCCGGCCAGCGCCCGGACCACGGCCCGCTGCTTCTCGCCGCGGAGCTGTTCGACCAGATCCGCGGCGGCGTCCTTGTGCTGAAAGGCCGGGGCAAAGCGGAGGTGCGTCTCCGTTTTGGGACTCACACGCTCATCTTGGAGCGTCGTCTCCACCTCGATCACCCCGTCGGCGGCCATGCGGCGGATGAGGGCGAGGGGCACGGCCGGGCCGAGGCGCCGCCGAACGGCCGTGAGGGTCGTTTCGTCGTGCGCCGCCAGGTCCTGCAGGACCGCCCGGCCCACCTCGTGCTCCGTCCAGTCGCCCGGGCCGACGTCGGTGCGCGTGAGGCGACGCTGCGTCTCGACGGTCGTGCCGGCGGGCAGGACGGCCTTGAGTGCCGTCCCCCAGTTGCACACGTAGTAGTCGGCAATCCATTTTGTGAGGTCGAGCAGCCCCGGCGTGCAGACCGGCACGTCGTCGAGCAGGTCGAGCACGGGCTTGACCTCAAAGTCGAGCGTGTCGGGCGGCGGCCCCTCGTCCACGATCACGCCGGTCAAGCGTCGGTTGCGGAACGGCACGAGCACGCGCGCCCCCACCTGGGCCGCGTCGGCCTGCGCGTCGGGCACGCGGTAGGTGTAGGCCTGGTCGAGCGGGAGCGGCAGGAGGACGTCGACGGTCACGGACGCGGGCGCAGCGGTTGTTCAGACGGTTGTTCAGAAATGCTCGGCTGCACGTACGGCCCCGCGGCGCACGGGTGCCGGGCGGCCCTCTTCTGAAGGCCCGGAATTGGACGGGGGGTCGATCTTTTGATTTCCA
>CAZRPQ010000661.1:0-1535 GCA_964601725.1 uncultured Salinivenus sp.
GGGACGAGTATCTTTACGGGGAGGACTACCTCGTGGCGCCGGTGCTCGAGAAGGGAGCGGAGGAGCGGGAGGTGTACCTGCCTGAGGGTCGGTGGATCGACTACTGGAACCCGAATGGGTCTCCCGTCGAGGGACCGACTACGGTGACGGTGGAGACGCCGTTGTACAAGACGCCGATTTTCCTGCGGGCCGACAGCGACCGAGAGATTCTCGACCTGGAGGCCCTCTACGAAGAGTCGCTGGAGATTGCGCGGGATCAGCCGACGCTCCCGGACGGAAGTCAGCTTGAGAGCAACTAACCCGGATTTCTCACGGGACGCTACTGCGGCTTCAGAGGCGGCCCAATCTGCTCATTTTTACTCCTCGACGATGCGTGGCATCGCCTGCGGTGCGCAAATGGCATCTTGAACCGCCTCTTGTGCCTCGCTACGCCTCTCGTGAGAAAACCGGGCTAATCGCTGACGTTCTTTATTTCCCACGATCAATGTTTTGAATATGAGCAGTTTTGTCGAGGACCAGTTTGGACTTGAAGACCGGGTGGCCGTCGTGATCGGAGCAACGGGAGAACTGGGCGGGGCCATTGCAGAGGGGTTGTGCCGGGCCGGGGCCGACACCGTGGTAGTGGGCCGCAGCGCCGAGGTCGGTCGGGAGCGCGCCGCTGCGTTTTCCGAACTTCCGGACGCGGGGGACGCTACGTTCGTCCGCTGCGACACGACCTCCAAGGCCGATCTGCAAGCCCTGGTGGAAGAGGTGGACGACCAGTTTGGCCGGATCGACGTGTGGGTCAACAGCGCCGGCACCAACGCGGACACCCCGTTCCTCGACATCGACGAGGAGGAGTGGGACCACATCATGGATGTGAACCTGAAGGGCGTTTTTCTGGCGTGCCAGGTGGCCGGCGAGTATCTCCTCGAGCAAGGCGAGGGCGGGAGCATTATCAACATCAGTTCGATGGCGGCGCTCACGCCCTTGTCGAGGGTGTTCACGTACGGCGCCTCGAAGGCGGGGCTGAAGAACCTCTCGGAGAACCTGGCGCGGGAGTGGGCCCGGGAGGGCATTCGCGTCAATTGCATTGCCCCCGGATTCTTCCCCGCCGAGCAGAACCGCGAGATTCTCTCGGACGAGCGGATCAACGATATCATGCGGCAGACGCCCGCGAATCGGTTCGGGGAGGCCGAGGAACTGATCGGCACCACGCTTCTGCTGGCCTCCGATGAAGCAGGCTCCTTCATCACCGGCGCCCACATCGCCGTCGACGGTGGTTTTTCCTCGATGACCCTCTGATTTTTTGCGTTACACGTTGGAACGTTAGAACGTCATACGTTTCTGTTCGGGACTCGTACGGGAATCTTCCCGACCGACAGCGCACTGGCTTATCATTCAACCTTCCAACGTTCAACGCCTCAACCTTCAACGCACTAACGTTCAACGCTCCAACGCCCCCATGGAGATTACCGACACCGATGTCCTCGTCACCTGCCCCGGGCGCAATTTCGTCACGCTGAAGGTCTACACCGACGAAGGGATCTACGGCC
>CAZRPQ010000662.1:0-1529 GCA_964601725.1 uncultured Salinivenus sp.
GAGGCCCAGGCCCGTCCCCGCCGCTGCTTGCCCCAGCGTGTGGGCCCGGCTCCGCACGCGGGCCCAGAGCATCACCGCCAGGAGCCCAGCGCCGCCGACCAGCATCCCGCGCCCCACGGCAGGCGTGCCAAGCACCGCCCCCGGCACGTGATGCTGAGCAAACAGCAGCGTCGCCACGGCCCCGGCCACCGACGCGCAGTGCACAGAAATTTTCCACCGCGTCGTGATGAGGAACAGAAGACTCGTGTTGACGACGTGACACCCAATCAGGGCCGCCAAGAGCCGTCGGCCCGTGATCTCCATTCCGAGCACTGTCCCAAAAGCGACCACTCCAGCCCCGAGGACGACGAGAAACGGTTCGGTCCGCTTCGAGCGATCCCGAATCTCCAGAGAGCCGATGCGCCCCTGAAGCCGCATCCAGCCCACGTGGGCGAGCGGCACGAGGGACAGGAACACGACCCCGATCCCCGCTCCCCACACCACCTCGACGCGAGAAGCGCCCACATGGGCGAGCACCGCTCCGTACACGAGCGGAGGCAGGGCGAGAGGGCTCACTCCGTAGCTCACAACCGTCGCCGCCCACAGCCCGATCCCACCGGGCGCCTCGGGTCGGGAAACGACGGAATTATCGGAGGGCATGCACTTTGTGAATCAGCGTGGCGGAAGCAGCTCGTGCAGGTCGGTCGTCTCCCGAAGTCCGCTCTCTACATCAGCACGACGGCGGCGAGGGCGAGCAGGACGAGGCCGACCGCCAGGATGATCGCGTAGACGAAAAACAGCAGGAACGCCTTGAACGTCGATTTGATGAATCCCTGATCGTAGACGTGCGCCATCGCGACGACGAGGTACAGGAGGGGCGACAACTCGACCCAGACTGCGGCACCGCGGAGCCATGCCGTGTCCGCCTCGCCGAGCAGAATGCCCGCGGTGAACGCCAGGAACGCGAAAGCGTGCACGTGAAGGCTAAAGATGAGATGCTCCACGTACAGCCGACCGCGTCGGATGTAGAGCAGCTTGAGCAAGAAGGCGAAGATGGGGAGCATGAGGAACATGACGTAGGGCCCCTGGTCGATCATGCTCCCCAGAAAGTCGTTTGGATTTTGAAGGGCCTCGGCCACCTTCACGCGGAGGAGTTGCTCGAGGCGGGCCTGCGTCTCTGAATCCCCAAACTTCACGTTGACCGCATCGGGATTATTCCGGATTGCCCGGGCCCACTCCTCCCGCTGCTCGGCACGGCCCAGAAATGAGGGCGCCGAGGCCGTTGCGACCGAGTCGGTTCCTCCGACGGTCGAGGTCGTCTGAACGGTGTCGGCCTGCGCCGGGGACATCTGCGGGTCGAACGGAAACTGGAACCCCTGCCCGGCGGTCAGGGCGAGGACGGTAAACAGCAGAAACGTCGTAAACAGGTACAGGCGAAAGGGCCGGATGTAGCGCTTGCGCCGTCCGTTGATGTACTCCTTCGTGAGCCGACCGGGCAAGAATAGAAACTTCGGCAGGGTGTGCACCACCCGCATGTCGAGCTCGATGAC
>CAZRPQ010000663.1:0-1529 GCA_964601725.1 uncultured Salinivenus sp.
GACGTGTCGGCGCGAGCCCTCGGGATCAAGAGTCCGAACAGCACCCGCTTTGCCCTCACCCTCATCGGGGTCACCCCGGCCGATTCACTCGGACTGACGCTAGGCGACAAGGCGCTTCCCATCAAGGAAATCAGCCGTCCCGCCGAGGACGAAGTGGGACCAACGCGCATCTACGTGACACAGAAAACGTTCCTCACGGTGGCCGAACAGACGGCGGTTCGCCTTCACATCGGGGACAAGACGGTGCAGCTCCCCGACCAGATGCGCAAGGAGATGCGCACGATCTTCGAAACGGTCGTGTGATCCTCCCGTCGAGCTCGTCGACCGTCGAGCTCACGCCCGAGGTCTCTTCGGGGCCGTCTCGTCGGATTCGAACTCGGCCCGCGTCGGGGCCGGGTCGGAGGCGGCAGGCCGGGTTGGTTCTACCGATTCAGGACGCGGGGCGGCGACGGGCTCTGGGGCGGTCCGTTGCGCCAGGAGATAGCCTACTCCGGCGGCCGTTACGAGGGCCCCGGCCACGAGCGCGTAGAAGACGGGCATGGGACCTACCTGTCCCACGAGTCCGATGCCCCCGGCTAGCAGGCCGCCTCCGCCCAGTAGGAGCATGGCCTGCCGCTCCGACCACCCAAGGCGCACGAGCCGGTGCATCGTATGGTCGACGCCTCCGTTCGCGACGGACGTCCCCCGAAGCATCCGTGTGACGCTCACGAAGGTGGTATCGAAGATCGGAACGGCGAGGATGAGGACCGGCACGAGTGCGGAGGCCGCGCTTCCCGTCCCCTGGACCCCGAGCCCCAGAATCGCCAGCCCGTAGCCGAGGACGAGGCTTCCACAATCGCCCATAAAGATGCGGGCCGGCGCCACGTTGTACACGAGAAAGCCGGCCGTCGCCCCGGCGAGCACCGCCGCCTCACTCGCAAGGAGCCACTGCCCCTGAAGCCCGGCCACAACGCCGAACAGCACGGCCGCGAGGGTTGCCACGCTTGCGGCCACTCCGTCCATCGCATCGAGCAAATTGAGCGCATTCGTCAGCCCAAGCACCCAGACGAGCGTCAGCGGCACCGACACCCACAGGGACGCCCCTGGAGCAAACAGCAGGCCCGACGCGACGACGAGCGCAGCACTTCCGACCTGAAGAATGAGCTTCGCGGCCGGACCGAGCCCCGACAAATCATCCACCATCCCCGCGACGAACAGGAGCCCGGCCCCCGCCCACACCGCCGGCGGGAACGCGGCGTGTCCCCCGCCAAGGCTCAGCACGACTGCAGCCCCCACAAAAATGGCGACGCCCCCAAAGAGCGTCGTCGGGGTGTCGTGCCACTTGTCGGACTCGGGGATGGCCACCCATCCGGCCCAGCGGGCGATCCTGTGGACGAGTGGGGTCAGCCCCACAGCCACCACAAAGGCCAGCCCCCCGCTTCCCCACGGCAGCAACGCCGGCGACAACCAATCAGACAACATCATTGCGTTGGAGTGCTCGGGGTACAGGAGTAAGGCCAGCCGCGCACAGTTCCGCTCAGAAGGCTCCT
>CAZRPQ010000664.1:0-1529 GCA_964601725.1 uncultured Salinivenus sp.
CCCTGTTGCCGGCGGCCATCACCCTTGCGCTCGTGCAGTTCATGAAGGACATCTCACTAGACCGGATTTTCGCCACCCGGCACGGCTACACCATCGACGCCAACCGGGAACTCATTGGCGTGGGCGCCGGCAACTTCCTCGGCAGCCTCTTCCAGAGCATTCCGGCCTCGGGAAGCTTCTCCCGGTCCGCCGTCAACGAGCAGGCCGGGGCTCAGACCGCCCTCGCGAACGTCTTCGCGGCCGGGGTGATCGCGCTGACGCTTCTGTTTCTGACGCCGCTGTTTTACCACCTCCCCACGCCGGTGCTCGCCGCCATCATCATTATGGCAGGGTTCAGTCTCATCGACCTCCGCGAGTTGCGAAATCTCTTCAAGGCACGGCGACGGGACGGCTACATCGCTCTCTTCACGGCCGTCTGCACCCTCTTCATCGGCATCCAGGAGGGCATCCTGCTCGGCATCGGGGCGTCCGTGATCGCGGTGCTCTTTCGCATCAGCCGGCCCAATATGGCGGAGCTCGGGCACGTCCCCGGTACCCGCCGCTTCCGGGACCTAGACCGTTTTAAGCAGGCCGTGCGCCTCAAAGACATCATGGTGCTCCGCGTGGACGCGTCGTTTTCGTTCGCCAACGCCGAGTACTTTAAAGACTTCATTCTGGAGAAAAGTGAGCGGGAGGGGCGCAACGTCGACGTGGTGATCGTGGACGGGAGCAGCATCAATGGGCTCGACACGACCGCCATTGAGGCCCTCTTCTCCGTCACCGAGTCGCTGGAGGATCAGGGCATCGAGTTCCACCTGGCCGGCCTCATTGGGCCGGTCCGCGAGGTGGTCCGGCGCTCGGGCCTCCACGCCCTGATGGGAGAAAACAAATTCCACCTCGATACCCACGAGGCCGTCGTGAGCGTGCTGGGGCGGTGGGACGCGGCGGAGGAGGGCACCGACCGGATCGACCAGTACTTCGCCACGACGGAGCCGGAGAAGAAGGAGACCACCCCCGCAGCGTCGTGAGCCCTGTGAGCGTGGGAGCGTGAGGGGAGGGGGTGGGGGTCAGGACCGATCAATGAGCGGGCCGCGCCGTTTGGGCCTTTCCGTCTCTGTGCACCCACTCGCCGGCCGATCATAGACTACGAAGTCGTCTTTGCGTCGGACCTCGACATTGATCCGGAAGAATTCGTCGAGGCGTAGAATGACAGTGACGAGTGCTGACTCACACGAGAGGAAAACGCGCATGTTGGAATCTTGCCCCGTCAATCCGACTGCGGAGACGTCATCGTTTTTCTGCCGGTGGAGGTGCGAAAGAGTGGAGGCTCGGGTTGCGTCCATCCGTCCATACATCCTCCCTTCCACCCTCGAATCCGGCAATCGGATTCGGTATTACTCCCCCGCCCCCCGCTGTACGAGCGTCCCACACGTCCGGGCCTGCGAGATCACCTGCCCCACCGTGAAGGCCCAGCGCGGCGACACATCGCAGCCTGCCGCCTCCAGGGCCGCGGCGGCCCAGTGGTTGCAGTTGTTGAAGACGTGGTACGG
>CAZRPQ010000665.1:0-1525 GCA_964601725.1 uncultured Salinivenus sp.
GACGGGTCGACCGCGATGGGGGAGACTCCGACTCACACCTACGACGAGCCAGGGGAGTACACCGCCCGCCTGCAGGTCTCCAACGAGGCCGGCGAGGATTCTCGGTCGGTGACCGTTCAGGTGGAGCGCGCCCTGCCGGAGATTTGCACCACAGTGAGCGAGCTCAACTCGTCGTTCTTCGAAAGCAACTCCAGCATGCTCATCGAGGAGGCCCGAAGCAGCCTCCAGGAGAACGCCGAAGTGCTGTCGCAGTGCCCGAATCTGATGGTGACGGTGGAAGCGTTCGCCGCGCCCGGCGAGCGGAATCCGGGGTCCCTCTCGGAAGACCGTGCTGAGGCCGTGGCGGACTTCTACGAGAACAACGGCGTCCCCTCGGATCGGATCGAGGCCAGCGGCGAGGGACAGGTTGAAGGCGTAACGTCGAAGAAGGGCGGAACGCGTCAGTATCGTCGTGCCGACTCGGTTCCGGAGCGCGAGGAAGGCGGAATGTAGGCCTCTTCGCTTCCATGTCGAAGTTCTTTCGAGCGGGCCTGTCCCTCCGGGTAGGCCCGCTTTTTGTTTGCCGGTCCCTCTGTGTTCCCTGGAGGCTGTTCCGGAGCGGCGGAATTGCTCGGCGCTCGTCCGTGCCCGTCCTTCTCGACGAAAGGGAGAAATCAGCAGTTCACCAGGGCGACTCGGGGAGCTATTCCTCCACCCATACGGTCTTGGCGTTCACGAACTCCCGGATGCCGTGGTGGGACAGCTCGCGGCCGTAACCGCTGTCCTTGACGCCCCCGAATGGAAGGCGTGGATCGCTCTTCGTCATCTCATTCACAAACGCGCAGCCCACCTCGAGGTCCCGAGCCATCCGCTCCCCTTTCTCGATGTCCTCGGTGAAAATACTTCCCCCGAGGCCAAACCGGGTGTCGTTGGCGAGGGCCACGGCGTGTTCAGCGTCGTCCGCCGCCACGATCGACGCCACGGGGCCAAAGATCTCTTCCTCAAACGCCACCGTGCCGGGCTCTACGTGGGCAAGGACGGTGGGGGCGTAGAAAAATCCGTCCCGCTCAAGGGAGTGTCCCCCAGCGAGCGCGACGGCCCCCTGCCCGATGGCCCGCTCCACCTGGTCGTGAATGTCGTCGCGGAGGTCTTTCCGAGCCATCGGCCCGATGTCCGTGGGGGCGTCCGTCGGGGCTCCGACCGTGAGGGCCTCCACGTTCTCGACGAACCGATCCGTAAAGTCGTCGAGCACCGGCTGCTCCACGATGAATCGCTTGGCGGCGATACAGCTCTGGCCGTTGTTCTGCATCCGCGCCGTGCAGCCGACCGAGGCGGCCGCCTCGAGGTCCGCGTCGGCGCAGACGATGAACGGATCGGACCCTCCGAGTTCCAGCACCGTCGGTTTCACCTGGGCCGCGGCCTGCTGGGCGACGGCCTTTCCGGCGCCAACGCTTCCGGTGAGGGTGGCGCCCTGGACCCGGGGATCCTCGAGCACGTTCCCCACGGTCTCCTCGTCCACCTGGAGCACCTGGAGCTCGTGGTCCGT
>CAZRPQ010000666.1:0-1523 GCA_964601725.1 uncultured Salinivenus sp.
CTTTCGCTGCTTCATGCCCGGATGGCGTTCGAACCCGATGTCTTCGTTTGTGACAACGGTCGCGTCATGGACGTCCGCGACGGCGACGACATACAAATCGGCGTAGTCGCTCCCAAGCCCGAGGCCGCCGGTCAGTTCGGGATACCGATTCACCAACGAGCGGTAGGTCTCTTCGGTCTCGTCGGTCGCCTCCGCCACCAGGGCCTCCTCCCGGTCTCGACACCAGTCGTAGAGGGCATCTTCTTTTTCACCAAGCTCGTCGAGCACCTGCTCCGGCATCTTGAGGCGCCCCGTTTCTCCGAGGCTCTCCACGGCGTCCCAGAGCGTCGGATGGGTCTGCGGAGCGTACCAGAACTGCCAGGAATGGATCAGGGCGTTCGTGTCGATGCAATAGGTCATTCCTCGTCCGAGAATGCGTACCGGGAGCCCATCACTTTTTGCTCGAACGTGCCCAGGTTTTTGACCTTCGTGCCCATGATCTCCGACAGGTCCCCTGCACTGATCGCATTGGCGTAGAAGCCGCGGAACGCAAGAGACGGAAGGAGAGAGCCGAGTTGCGTCAGTCGCGTGTTGTAAAAGTTGCCGCCCCCCGGCCCGTCTTTCGCGTCCGAGACCGCCTCGTTGCTGCGTCGCCGGTCGAACGTCTCTCGGAGCTCGTGGAAGACCCCGCTGGCAATCCGGTCGAACGTATCGAGGCGGCGAACCATCGCAGCGGGACTAACGCCATACCGGTGGGCAAGACGCTCGACCTTCTGCTGGCTCCAGGCGGCATTCGGGCCAAGAGTTTGAACCTGGTAAAGGGAGAGCAAATCCTCCTTCGGAATGAGGATCGCGGCGGCGAGGCGGTTGCACCACTGCTCCGTATCGTCGTCGCTCTCGAACGGGGACCGCGAGTGCAACGTGCTGGTCCCGAGGAGGACGTGGGCCACTTCGTGGAACAGGGTAAAGATGCGTCCCCGGACGCTGTCGGACGAGTTAAAGGCCACGACCGGAAGCGGGCGGTTTGCGACCGAAAATCCACGGGCCTCGTCGACCGAAATCCCACTCAACTGGAACGAAAGAATGCCGGCGCGCTCAACGGCCTCGCGCCAACTGCGGAGTGCCTCGTACGCGCCCTGCCAGCCCACCTGCACGTCGACATCGACGGACAAGAGAGTTGCTCGCACCGTCGCCGCCACCTCTTCGGGGTCCTCCGTCGTATCAAACGGCTCCGGCAGGGAGGGCGGTGTTTCCCCGAGTCGCTCAAACAGATCGAGGCTCAACTGTCGCCGCCGCATGCACCGCTGCACTTCTCGGGCAAAATCAAAACTGTCGCTGACCGGATCTCCGCCGAACACCCGTCGCATCTCGATACGCGGGGCCGGCTCGTCGGGCGGCTCGTCGAGGTAGAAGTGCGACACGGGCCGCTCCAGGTATTTTGCGACCGTGCGAAGCTGCTTGATCGTGGGCCGCTTCTCGCCGGCTTCCCACTGCTGCACCACGTCCAGGCTCGTCCCTATGCGCCGGGCAATCTGCTCCGGCGT
>CAZRPQ010000667.1:0-1523 GCA_964601725.1 uncultured Salinivenus sp.
ATGAGCTCCATGCCGCTCATGCCGGGCAGGGAGATGTCCACGACGGCGAGGTCGGGGGCCAGCTCTTCGATCTGCCCGAGGGCCTCCTCGGCACTGTCCATCTGGCCGGCCACGTTGAGGTCGGCCTCGGCGCCGATGGTCCGGGCCAATCCCTTTCGCAGCAGCGGATGGTCGTCGATCAGAACGATGTCTTTCATGGGAATGGAGGTGCTGTAGCGGCAGAACGGAATGTTGAGCGAAGGACGGGCCAGAAGGCGTCCCGTTCCCTCGTTCAGGCTCTCGTCGAAAGTACAGAATAACGAGTGCAGCAGGAAACAGAAAATACTGTGCGACGGGCCCCATGCGTACCGGGCATCGTCGTCCCCGACTGTGGGGGATTCCCCGATGCCCCCAACCGTTCCCCTCCGGCGAGGGAGTTACCCGCTCAGAACCGGTTGCTCCTCTTCGTCTTCCTCGGTCACGGCCGCCGTCTCCGGGAGCGTACAGGTGACCACAGTTCCGTCGCCGAGCTCGCTGCTGATCTCGAGGGTGGCCCCGATGATGCGGGCCCGGTAGTTCATGATATGCACGCCCATGCCGGACCCATCCGTCTCCTCCTCGTCGAATCCCGTCCCATCGTCCCGCACCTGGAGGCGGGTCTGCTCCTCTCCGGAGGCCAGGATGATCTTGACATCGTCGGCCTCGCCGTGGCGGACGGCGTTGCTTACGGCCTCCTGCGCGATGCGGTAGAGATGGGTGGCCACGGTGTTGTTGTGGATGAGCACGGTCTCGACCTCCCGGAACGAGCAGTGCACGTTGAAGAGCCGCTCGGCGTTCTGCGACAGCCGCCGCAGGGCCTCGCTCAGGGCCGACGGCTGTCGGCCCTCCACATCCACCGGAATCAGTCCGTGCGACAGATCGCGGGCGTATTGGTCGGCCTCCTTGATGTGCTCGGTGATCTCGGCGATGTCGTCGGCGCGCTCGTGCCCCTCCTCGTCCAGCTGCCGGGCGAGGTCCTGACTCAACAGTCCGATGCCGGTTAGCATCTGTCCGAGGCCGTCGTGCAGGTCCTGCCCGATGCGACGACGTTCCTTTTCGCTCACGTTCAGGATCTCCTTTTCGAGCCGACGCCGCTCGCTGATATCGCGCACGATGCCGGTAAAGATGATCCGATCTCCCAGCTCCACTTCGCTCACGGCCAGGTCCATCGGAAAGGTCGACCCGTCCCTGCGCCTTCCCCTCACCTCGCGCCCGATGCCGATGATCCGCTTGCGGCCCGTCTCGTGGTAGTTCCGGAGATACTCGTCGTGCTCCTCCCGGTACGGGGAGGGCATGAGCATCTTGACGTTTTCCCCAATCACCTCCTCGGCGTTATATCCGAAAATCTCTTCGGCGGCCTGGTTGAACGATTCGACCGTGCCCTCCGCGTCGATCGTGATGATGCCGTCGACGGTCGTGCCGAGGACGGCCCGGGCTTTCGCTTCGCTCTCACGCTGGGCTTGTCGGAGCTTCTTGTATCGGAGCACCACCGCCACCGCCGTCCA
>CAZRPQ010000668.1:0-1522 GCA_964601725.1 uncultured Salinivenus sp.
CCGGAATAGAAGCCGTTCACGACGAAGAGGTCCTGCCAGCCGTCGTTGTTGAGGTCGCCGAACTGGGCGCCGTAGCTCCAGCCCGCTTTCGCTACGCCCATCGTACTGGCCAGATTGTCGAACGACGGCGCGTCGTCGGTGCCGGCCGAGTCCGGCATCCAGAGGTTGTTGCCCTGGACGAGCACGCCTTCCTCCGTCAGGTTGCTCACGTAGAGGGCCTGCGTGCCCTGGTTCATCACGTCGCCCGTCGAGGCGTTCATGCCGCTCTTGGGGACGCGCCCTACGTTCGAGGCGCGGCTCTCTTCGCGGAACTGCTCCCCACTTTCGTTGACGAAAAACTGGTCCGCGCCGAAGTCATTGGCGACAAAGAGGTCGGGATAGCCGGAGTCGTTGAAGTCAGTCGCCACCGCGGCAAGGGTCCATCGCGTACCGGTGAGGCCCATCTCCTCGGAGACCTCCCGGAAGGTGCCGTCGCCCTGATTCAAGAAGAGGTAGTTGCGGCCCCCATTGGTCGCGTACTCGTAGCTCTCGGGCATCACGCGGGTCGTCTCCAGGTCCCAGAGATTATGTTCTTCCGCGTAGAACCCGCCGACAAAGAGATCAAGGTGCCCGTCCCGATTCACGTCGAGCCACACGGCCGTGTTGGCGTTCATCCAATTAGGAAGCCCTTCCAGGGCATCGGTCACACGGGTGAATCCGTCGCCCCCATCGTTGCGGAAGAGGAGACACTGGCCCCACTTGTAGAGGAAGAGGTCTTCGTAGCCGTCGTTGTTGTAATCGCCCCAGACGCTCCCCATGGAGGTGCCCGTGCCCTTCTGGTTCACCGCGGCGAGATCCAGGGAGGGGGCCACGTTCTCGAAGGTGCCATCTCCCTGATTGCGGTACAGCGCGTTTTGGGTCCCGTACCGGCTATTGGTAAAGTAGAGGTCGGAATACCCATCCTCGTCGACGTCGGCGACCGAGACGGAGGCGCCCACCTGGGCCACCTCGGGCAAGATGTGGGCGAGGGCAGTGTCGAGTTCGGGGGCCTCGTGGGTAAAGTCGATCCCGACCTCGCCGGCACGTTCTTCGAGGACGAACCCGTAGCGCTCCAGGGCGGTCTCGCGGGACAGGTCACTGCCGGAGGCGTCGTTGGACCACCACTGGAAGGCGAGGGGGGCGGCCATCAGGGCGAGGAAGAGCACGCCGAAGACGGACCGGACGAGCACGCGTTGGGTCATGGCGTTCCGGAACGGTTGGCCTCAAACGATAGCGCTTGGTGGAAGGCGCGCGGGGCGACGTATCGGGTGTGATACGTCTTCCAGTCGTCGGGATGCATCTGGTATGCCGAGTCCGCCGCCAGAGGTCCGGCTGGTGCCGAGTAGTCATCCATCCCATGATAGGGGAGCGGCCGCACAGTTTTGGAGTGGCCGGTGTTGTAGTCGCCATCTTTTACCCAACCGTCACCCACGAGCACGAAGTCGCGCGTCCAGCCGTCGGGCGGGGGCGGCGGGGCGTCGAAGCGAAGCGCCATCTCGTCGCC
>CAZRPQ010000669.1:0-1522 GCA_964601725.1 uncultured Salinivenus sp.
TTCGCGTTCGATCCCTTGGCGCTGTACAGATGATTCGCCCACGAGTGGAGGACGGCCGTCGGCGTGCCTGTGCTTCCCGAGGTAAAGACGAGCGTCGCCCGCCGATGAATTGGCTGCGCATCTGGATCGGGCTCTCCCCCTCCCTCCTGCCCGACGAGATGGTCGGGAGAGCGCGTCGCAGGGGCGCTTTGCTCCGCCTCCAGCAGCGCCGAATCGCGGGTGACGAGGAGCCGTGCCCCCGCCCGCTGTGCGGTCCGTCGCACCTCCGCAGGAGGGAGACGCGTGCTGAGGGGCATCGCCACGCGGCCTGCTCGCCACAGCGCCCACAGCAGAATCACAAACTCGGGTCCGCGGCGCAGGCGCAGCGCGACGCGACGTTCTTCGGGCACCCCAGCGTCCTTCAACCGGACACGGGTCGCCGCGATGGCCGCGTCGAGCTCTTCGTAGGTCCACCGCCGCTCCGAGGTCCAGAGCGCCAGGGCCCCGGGGCGGGCCTGGGCGTGGCGGTGAATGGGGCACGGAGCGGCGGGCTCGTTAGGCATGAGTGGGCGTCAGGACGAGAAGGTCTTTACGAGGTTGAGGCGGTCCTTGTCGACATGGATCGGGGCTCCGACGACGGACGCAACGTCGACGGTCGGTCCGTTCATGTGGAGGGGAGCGCGGAGCACGTCGGCCGCGAGGCGGTCGTACGTGGAGAGGCCGACGGGGGTGTCTGGACCAACGGCCGCCAGGGCGACGAGCATCCGAAGCCCGACGCCGGACTCGTACGCGGCACTAAGTACCGGCGTCGCCTCGTGCTCCTGCGCGGTTCGGCTCCAGTCGCGCGTCTTCTGGACGCCGCCGAGGAGCGTCGGCTTGAGAACGACCGCGGCGACGAACGGGTGGTCCTGGAGGACATCCGGCCTTGTCTCGCGGGTCGTCTCGTCGAGCGCGACGGGCAGATCGGTCTGCGCGACCAACTCCGACAGCTGCGCCGGGTTTGCCAGCGGCTCCTCGACGTAGGCGATCGGCACGTCGCGGGTCGCTTCCGCAAAGGCGACCGCCTCCTCAAGCCCCCAGGCGCGGTTGGCGTCCGCCCGGAGGGCCACCGAATCGCCGAGGGTCTGGTGGATCGCCCGGATTTGTTCGGCGTCGGCCTCCACAGTTCCGCGCCCGACCTTCACTTTGACGGCCCGGTAGCCCTGCTCGCGGTGCCGGGCGGCCTGGCCGGACCCGTCGTCTTCGGGGTGGGTGATGAGGGCGTTCAGGGCCACGGTCGACCGCGGGGTCCCCAGCACGGTGGGCACAGACGGGTTTCGCGTTGTCGCAAGCAGCATCACGACGGCACTCTCCGCAGCGAATCGGAGGGACGGCGGACCCTCCGGCCCCAAGGGAACCGCCGCCAGCGAGCGGTCGAGGGCGGCCGCCCCGTCGGGGATCTCCG
The DNA here is from genome assembly GCA_964601725.1 of uncultured Salinivenus sp. Classification (GTDB taxonomy): domain Bacteria; phylum Bacteroidota; class Rhodothermia; order Rhodothermales; family Salinibacteraceae; genus Salinibacter. The sequence continues at coordinate 1,424 of CAZRPQ010000669.1, forward strand.
TTCCGGTCCACCGCGGCGCCGCCTCGCGGGCAAAGCGCACCACCTCCGACAGCGTCTCGTCGCTGAAGCCGGGCAGGGGCGCCGCCCCGCCCCATCCGA
>CAZRPQ010000670.1:0-1518 GCA_964601725.1 uncultured Salinivenus sp.
CAGATAGCGGGCCGCCGCCCGGGTTGACTCCTTGAAGTCGTGTCGCTCATCCTGAAGGTCAACGACACGCTCCTCCTTTCGCGGCCCCACACGGAGTCCATACTCCTGGGCCGTAGTCGGGATAAACTGCCACATTCCCTTCGCGATGCCCCATCGCGTGCGGGGTCCAATGGCGTTTACGTCGAAGCCGCTCTCCTGAAGGGCCAGGTAAAAGAACTCGGGGGGGAGGGAGTGCTCCCGCAGCGTCTTCACGACAAACCCCGTGTACTCTTTCTCCTCGGCCCGGCGGAGGGCAGACACCAGTCGGGGCCGCCCCTGGCCCCCTTTCCAGTACGTGTCGATGGTCTCCTTGACTCTCCGCACGAATCCGGACGGAATGCCAAACTCACTCTCGCCAAAGATGCGGGCGACCTGATAGATTTCCCGCTCCTTCCGACTGAGATCGCGGTACACCCCTAGCTCTTTGACAAATCCGTCGTAGAGCTCCCGCTGCTCTCGCTGATTCTTTTCGATGGCCGCTAGCTGCTCTTGAAGGGAGCCCTCCCCGCTCTCCTCGACCCGCTGCTTGAGCTGTGCGATGTAAACGTCCTGCTCCTTCATGCTGGCAAACACCCTCTGGGCTTGGCTCTCGATCCGCTCGTTGCGAAGGTGCTGCACGAGGGCATAGCCCCCCAGCACCACGCACAGCGCCAGCGCGCCGGCGACGACCCATACGTACCGGCGCCGTTCCTTCTGCTGAACCCGCTGGTACGCCTGCCGCAGCAGGCGCGTATGCTCTCCTTCCGGCCGATCTTCGTCCCGAAAGTAGCGCTGAACATACTGCGTGACCGACCCATCAGGGGGGTCGTAGTCTTGGGCCGGATCGGTCGTCTCCGGCCGGGCCCTCGATCCGGAGGATCCGTCTTGGACCTCCGGGGTCTCACGAGTCGGGGTCTCTTCCGTCTGGACCGTCTCATTTCTACTGGCCTCTGTCTCCGCCCTCCCCAGAACCGCCAAGTGAAAGGTGGGTCCGTTCTCCCCAAGTTGTACCTCGGCCTCAGCCGGGAGCGGCGCCCGGTCGACCTCCTCTCCGTCGAGATACGTTCCGTTCGTACTGTCCTCATCCACGAGCCACCAGTGCCCCTCCTCAAAGGCGACCCTCGTGTGGACGCGGCTCACGACGCTCGACTCGACCTGCACCTCGCACTCATCTTTGCGCCCCAGACGGACCTCACGCCCGTACGTCCGGTTTGCGCCACGCACGTCAGGCTCCCGAGTGCGGATTCGAACCGGTATGTCGGCCTCGGTCTCAGGCATGGGAAACGGTGACTGTCGCAGAACAGACCCCCTTGGAGGACGCCCATCGGTTTCGGAAAAAAAGCGTCCGGGAATGAGGAACTTCCAGTCAGGTAGAACTGGGAATGCGCAGGGCCATGGCGAGTCGAACGTTGGGCGCAAGAATGGAGTCGGGCGGCCGTAGCCGGACGGCCAGCACCTCCTGGTTGGGCAACTCGACATCTGTCACGTGCTCGACCGACA
>CAZRPQ010000671.1:0-1516 GCA_964601725.1 uncultured Salinivenus sp.
GCGAGCAACGGGTTTCCGATTCAAAGCTGTCTGGTGTCAAGTGCGTAAGTCCTAACATCACTCTTCACGTATCACTCCTCAATCGGAGTGGCAGACGGGACTGGGCAGCGACTTCCGGACTGCGTTCTGGCAGGGCTCCGAAGGCGCAGTTCACCCCACCCGGGGCCGCGATTCCCGATCGGCGGGGGCCGTCACATCGTGCCCACGAAGCACGGCGATCTCGCGGATAATCAGGGCCATGCCTTGCGCCATCACCATGAGCAGGGCGAGGGGAATCACGGTTTTGATCGGATAGCGCGGCAGCCCTCCGGGGTCGGGCGAGCCTTCGAGGATGGCCCAGGAGTTGCTCACAAACGGAATGGAGACCCACAGGACTATCCCGCAGAAGGGGAGTAGGAAGAGCACCGTGCCCAGGATGTTGATCCAGGCCTGTCCCTTCCGCGAGAGCTGGCTGTACAGGACGTCGACCCGCACGTGATCGTCGTACTCCAGGGTGTAGGCCGCCCCGAGCAGAAAGACGAGGCTGAACAGGTACCACTGCATCTCAATCCACAGGTTGGAGCTCAGTCCAAGCCCCGTGTACTTGTCGAGGTAGCGGGCGATGGCGTTGAACGCCCCCACGCCCACCATCACGAGGGTGAGCCAGTACAGCGCGCGGCCCACCCGGTCGTTCAGGCGATCGATGTAGCGGGCCCATCGAAGCCAGCGGTCCATGTGCCGAGTCCAGTTCGTGTCGAGTGCAAAGCGCCGCGTCCACAGCAAGGGTACTGGTTGGACATCGAATCCTCAAATGCCCCTCTTCTCCCCGGTGTCCAATACCAAAGGGCCGCCCCCATCCCGACGGCGGTCGGGAGTGGGGACGACCCTGAGGGACTCATCAGAATGGACGACGGCCGGTGTTACGCCGCGACCGTGTCGGGTCCTGTTTCGATGGGGACGCCGACGAGGTTGCCCCACTCGGTCCACGAGCCGTCGTAGTTGCGGACCCGCGGATGGCCGAGCAACTGCGAGAGCACGAACCAGCTGTGGCTCGAGCGCTCGCCGATGCGGCAGTAGGCGATCGTCTCCTTGTCGGGCGTGATGCCCCGCTCTTCGTAGATCTCCTTCAGCTCATCGGCGCTCTTGAAGGTGCCGTCCTCGTTGACGGCCTCGCTCCAGCTGATGTTGTGGGCGCCGGGGATGTGGCCGCCGCGCTGGGCGCCTTCGTTGAGGCCGTCGGGGCCCAGCTTTTCGCCGCTGAACTCCTCCGGGGAGCGCACGTCGACCAGCTCCACGTCGTCGCGGTCGAGGGTCTGCTCCACGTAGCCGGAGAAGGCGCGGATGGAGTTGTCGGGGGCCGTGGCCGACCAGGTGCCGGGCTCGACGTCCGGCTCCTCGGTGCTCAACGAACGGTCTTCGGCCAGCCATTTCTTCCGTCCGCCGTCGAGGACGAGGACGTCGTCGTGGCCGTAGTACGTCAGCTGCCAGAAGGCCCAGGTGGCAAACCAGTTGTCGTTGTCGCCGTAGAGCACGATCG
>CAZRPQ010000672.1:0-1509 GCA_964601725.1 uncultured Salinivenus sp.
CCCTGGGACCGGACGGAAATATTTGGATCCTGGACGGGCGCCGTGGGCCGGGTCGGCTTCGTTCCGACGGATCGGTCGCCTTCGCGGGCGGGACTGTCATGGACCAGGGCCGGTTCTGGAACGAGATCCGCTTTGCAGAGGACGGGAGTGGGTTCATTGTGCAGGGGGGGCGCCTGCATCGGTTTCGACCGGCGACCCAGGCGCTCGAAATCGTCACGGATACGCTGGACCGCTCCGGGATGCGGCTCAATCTCCAGAACGAAACCGTGTACCTTCATCAGAAGCGCCGGGTGCTCCGCTATGACGTAACCACCGGACAGATGCGCGAGCCGCTCGGTCCGAACGTGGGCCTGCCGGACCTCTCTCCCAGCTGTGTACTTCGGGGAGCGGAGGGGGCACTCTGGATTGGAACGGAACGCGGACTTGTGCACCTCATGGCGCCCGAGGCGCGCCATGTGGGGGCCATCGAGGGAGGCTCCCTCCAGTGGGTGACGCGGTTTCTCCGTCAGGACGAGCACCTTTGGGTGGCCAGTTGGGGCGAAGGACTTCTGCAACTGCGGCCCAAGCGCAGGCGGGTAACCCCGGGGGGGCACAGCAAATGGGTGCCCCTCCGTGCTCGCGACGGCTTCCTTCACGCTCTCCCTGCCTCCGAGCAGACCTGGTATCGGTGGCGGCCCTCTGCTGGATGGCAACCGTGGGGGACGGCCCCAAAGGCCGTCCGGGGCTTCGTGGATTCCAGCGGGACCGGTGTGTTCTGGCACGACGACGGCGTCTACCGCCATTCGCCCACGCCGGAGGAGCCGCCGACGCAACTGGCCTCCTGGCCGTCGAGCGAGCGGGGCCGTTACATGCTGGCACTTGCGCCGAACGGAGCCCCTACGCTCAGGGCTAGAGACCATCTTCTCCGGCTTCACCCGACCGCGGGGACCGTGAAGGACACGCTCGCCACGTTTCCCGAGCACGCCGGGGCCATTGGGATTCACATGGTGGCGGACCCGACGGGCCAGGTGTGGGGAGCCTTTGAAAGCGGCGGTCTGCTGCGTGTCGATCCGGAAACAGACGAGCCTCATCTCCTCCTGGAAGACGAGTCTGTCCAGAACGTCCGGGCTGTTGGCGACAGCCTCGTCCTGGCCTCGACCCAGGGGGGCGTGTACTTGGTCGGGTCGCGCAGCGGCACCATCCGCCGCCACCTCACCCAGGCCGACGGGCTGCTGTCCAACACGACAAATGGTGCATACCTGACAGGCGACACCCTGTACGTCGCGCATGCAATCGGCCTTACGCTCCTCCCGGCAGACCAAATCTTTCGACGAGAGGTGTCCTCGCCGCCGTCACTCTTGACCGAGATGGAGGTCAATCTCGACGGCCGCGCCCTGGCCGCCGACTCTCTGCTCGCCGCGTCGGAGCGTACCGTCGGCTTTTCCTACACGGCGCCCGAGCTTACCCGTCCCGATCGCATCCAGTACGAGGTTCGCCTGACGCCCCGCGATTCGGAGTGGCACGCGACCC
>CAZRPQ010000673.1:0-1508 GCA_964601725.1 uncultured Salinivenus sp.
GCGGTCCGCGGTCATACCGGGCGCTGGCAATGACCATCGATGTCAACTCACAGACGTGAAATGCTATCAAACGTTGCAACGGTTAGCGTCCCGAACGCGCCGAAAAGAAGGCAGGCCCTGCTGGCTTTGCCGACATGTTCGACTGGAATCGGGATGACCCGCCCAAAATGCACGGCCCAGCGCGGGCGGGGCCTCGTCAGGGAGGAGGCTGAGACAGGTCCATAAGCTCCGGGACCTCCAAAAAGAACTTGGTGAAGAGGGTGATGTCCTTGCGCTTCGCCTGAAGATTTTCCATGAGGTCCATCGGACGCGTCTCGTCCGCCGACGCTCCACACCAGTGGGACCAGATGGGGGCCTCCGCGCAGGTGTCCCAGTCGAGCTCAACCTCGGTGGTGTGTACCCCCGCGAAGGCCGGTCCCATGGCCTTCGTGGCCCAATTGGCAGCACTTACGGCCCGGAGCATCTGCGCGGAGGCCGTCTCCGCGCGTCCGTGTTCCGGCTCGTGGTGGTGCCGGATGACGTCGATGAGCACAGGGGGAAAGTTCATTTCGGACGCAGCGTAGCGGCCCGCTTCGGTATGGTCGCACCCGAAGACGAGTTGCTCCAGCTCGCGCTCGTCGGTCTCGGAGAGATACTCCTCGAACACCTTCGTTTCGTAGAGGGAGACGGCCTTTTCGGGGTAGTTGTAAATCAGCACCAGCTTGCCGAAATCGTGCAACAGTCCCTCCGTAAACCCGTCGCCGCCACGGGGGGCATCGGCATCGTTGGGGGCGGGGCGCTCGTCGTCGGGGGACGATGCCTGGTCCAAGAGGTACTGGGTGAGGAGCGCCGTGCCTTCGCCGTGGCGGAGGAGCCGCACGAAGCACGCCTCGGCCGGGCCCTTCATGAGTTCGCCCATTTTCAGCATGCACAGGCTAATCACCGTTCCGGCGGCTGTCGTGGGCCCCATCATGCGGATGGCCCGTTCCACGCTCGTGATGGAGCGTCGGAGTCCATAGTAGGCCGAGTTGATGCGCTTCAGCAACCGGGCGACCGCGGCCGGATCGTGATGGACGATCTCCGCCAGGTCGTCGGGGGGCACGAATCCGGACCCGTGGAGCAGCCCCAGGACCTGCGGAAGAGTTTGGGGGAGTGGCGGCAGGCGTAGCTCGAGGCTACTCAGACTGCCCTGCTCCTGGGGGCGCTCATCGCTCATCGGCGCGCACAGCAGGCGATTCAAAAGGAGGGCGAAAGGCACGCACTACAGGCCTGCCGTGTGGCAGTGGACGCAGCCCCTCTGCTAGAGGAGATTGACGAGGGAGGTTTGCTGTTTTGTGGAGGCGACGGCCTTGAGCGCCGCCTGAAGCTGCGTCTGTTTCTGCTGGAGCGTGGAGGCGGCCTTGGCAAGATCGGTATCTTCGGCCTCGGACTGGCGCTCTTGTGCGTTCAACTTGGCCGTTTCCAGTTGCTCCTCGGCCGTGGAGAGACGGTTGCCGATCGTGCCCGCTTCCGCCCCCTTGCTGATGACG
>CAZRPQ010000674.1:0-1475 GCA_964601725.1 uncultured Salinivenus sp.
ACCATTTCGGGCGGCGGCGCCTCGGACTTCGCCTACACCGACGGCGGAACCATCTCGAACGGCGGTGGCGGCACAGACCTGCCGGACGAAATTGTCTACATGGGCGGCGAGGAGCCGAACCGGACCGCTGACGACGGCACGACCGGACCGGAGCTTCCGGATCTTGCGGCCGATGGCGCGCAGTCGGTCCCCACACTCGCTACGCGGTCCCCGGCCACGATTACTGTTGATGCAGACAACAGCCGTGGAAGCAGTGCGGAATACACTGTCGACCGCCTGGCCGCGCGGGCCGGCACGTTCGACCTTGCGACCGACGTCTCCGTCTCGAACGGAGGCACCATCGAGCGCCTCAACGGCACGATCGCAGAAGGAGATGGAAGCCTCAACTACCCCACCATCAATACCGTCGGGGGCGACGGAGTCATCCTGGAGTACTCGGCCACGGCAGTGACGCCGGACGCGGAGTTCGATAGCGGCACCCCGCCGGAGGGTTCGATCTTCCCCTACACGAACGAGGATATCACAACTGGGGACGAGTTCCCGGCCGATTCGGACGCGATCCTCGACGTAGACGTGCTCAGTGCGGCGGCTGCGACTGCCGAGCAGAGTCCAGGGGCGGCCACGGTGGCCCTGGCAGGTACCGATTCGTTCTACCGGTTCAACCGCGATGCCCTGGTAGAGAGCGGCGCCGCGCTTGGCTTCAACGAGCAGACGCTCCAGATGAACACGGTGGAGGGCGACAACAATCTCTTCGAGGTCGTTAACGACGGCACCGTTGCGAGCGCCGACGGCTCGCTGCTGGAATTTGCCGGGCGTGGTGAGGCCGACGTCACTGGCGACGTGAACGGTAGTGGCAACAGCCCCAAGGTCTTCACCTTCCCCGCCATCGCGGTCGACAAGCCGGACGACGACGCCGACCTCGATACTGAGGCGCGCCGCGTGCTTTTCCAGATGGACAATTCCGCGACCGACGAGGCGGACGGCTTTGAGTTCGACGGCAACTTTACCATGACCGCCGCTCAGAACTGGAGCCCATCCGATCCGCTTAATGGCCCCGATCCAGATGGCGTCGAGTTTGAGTCCCAGAACGATATCGCCGACGTAGACGTGGTCCGCGTGACGGGCAACTTCACCCAGTCGAGCGGATCTGTGCTGGCCTTCGATCAGCACGTAGGCACCGAGTTCACGGTGGACGGCGACTTTACGAAGAACGCCGCCGCGTCCAGCCGCTTCTACGCGGGCGGAGCTTCCGGATCTGTCGCCACCTTCGAGGTCGGAGGCGACCTTGAGCAGGCGAACGGAACCTTCTACGCGATCATCGCGGGATCGGGGGCCTTCACCGTGGGCGGCGACGTGATCAACAACAGCCCGGACAAGTGGCCCGCCAGCCAGACGGGCGGATTTGTGAGCGATGCCTTTGAGGTCGACGGTGGAACCGACGCCACGGCCTCCGTGGGCGGCTCGGTGACGCAGGA
>CAZRPQ010000675.1:0-1474 GCA_964601725.1 uncultured Salinivenus sp.
ATCCAGATGACGTCCTCATCGCCCTTCTCCGTCTCCTCCAGGACGGCCTCGGCGAAGCGCTCGTTGACCTGGCGGTACGTCTCGATGAACTCCTCCTCCAGGTTCAGGTGCTGGATGAGGTAGTGCGACAGCGGCCAGAGGATCTGGTTGGCCATGCCGTAATAGTACCCGTCGAGCTCCTCGGTACTGAGGGGCACACGCCGCACGAGGAAGTCGGGATCGTTGGCCGGATACTCTTGGCGCTCGGGGAGATCGGGGTCCTCGCCCATCCCCACCCACACGCCGCCCTGTTCTTCGAGAACGGGGAGAAGGGCCGTGGTGAGGCCCCCTACTGAGGTTTCCCACCCCTCGTCGGTCTGTCGAATGGGAACGCGGTTCGCGACTACGGTTAAGCTCAAGGCAGTATCGGGCGCGTGGTGAAGAAAGCAGCGGATTGAGCCCGGCGGGTCTGCCCGACGGGACGGGCGCCACCACTACTGGAGACACGAGTGTGCGCGTGTGGAGGAGCCGTTCACTAGCATACCGGTCCGCACGAACGATGGCAAGATCAATTCGTCCCGCCTACTCACCTCGGTCGGCCCAAGACAGAACGAAGGATGGGAGACTTCCCTCCAGAACCTCCCTTAACTCCCTTTTCACTCTTCTCTCTACTGTGATTTCGACCCTCACTTCGTTTCACGGGCCCTCGTCCGGTCGGCCTCCTGAATGTTCCGCTCACTCTGCGTCCACTCGTAGAGCGCACGGTGCTTCACCGCGTCGCCGAAGAGACAGAGCCCGGCGTTGAGCGCCACGAGGCTGACCGTGCCGGCGGCTACCCACTTCCAGGTCGGCGCATCGCGCCCCTTCAGCAGCGTCGACTGCCCAACCCCGCTGGCACCGAGGCCCGTGGCCAAAAGCCCGAGCGGGGCAAGGGCCTTCCACTTCTGATAGTGTCGTTCCGCAGCATTCTCGTCGCTATCCGTTACGTGATGAGTCATGGTTGCGCGTGCTGATTGTGTGCGTCTCGCTGAAGGACGCCGGCAGTCGGCGGACCGCCGTCACGGCGTCGCCTTACTCCAACACTTCCTCCACCCTCTCTTTCCCCACGTCGGGATAATCAGTGATGAACCCATCGCCCCCCAGCTCGACCAGGCGAGGCATGTCGTCGCGCCCGTTCACCGTCCAGGGCACGACGGCCAAGCCGCGATCGTGGGCCTCTCGCAGGAGCGTCTCGTCTACGAGGCGGTGGTCCGGGCTGTAGACGGCCGGCGTGACGCCGGGAGCCTTCAGTTAACCGTCCCGAAGTACTTAACTTCAAATTCAAAAAAACGTTGACTTCTTAAGGCATCCTAAAAATTTTTAAATGAAGCAACATAAACACCCGCTGACATCATCGGTGGGGGACCACTCGAAACATTTTTCATGATAGACAAAGAGATTCCATGTTGGAGTTCTTGTCGAGACGTTAGAAGGGACTTCTCACTGTCTTTCTCGT
>CAZRPQ010000676.1:0-1448 GCA_964601725.1 uncultured Salinivenus sp.
CCCCGTAGATCTTCGAGCGGGCCCACGGGGGCGTGTCCGGGTCCTGGAGCGTGTAGTAGAGCACCAGCGCGGAGTAGACGAGATCTCGCCCGATCGCCAGGGCGTGGTCTCGGAGCTTCGTCCAAAAGCGATCCGGCGAGAAGTGGTGGCTGTGGTCGGTCATCGGTCCGTTTGCGTTTTTATTCGGGTCAGGGCGCGTCTCCGTCTTCCGGCTCCCTTCTACACGCGCCCCACCCGATTGGCCCGCAATAGGAAGTTCGCCGGTGGAGCGGAGCATTCGGCGACAGGCCGGTGAATTCAGCGCCCCTGCCACAATTCTCACCGGCCTACCGGGGTCCTTCGAGGGACGTTACCGCATCGGCGTAGCCATCGACGAACGATCGAAACGCGGGGCGGCCGTAGGTGAATTGACGGACCTCCACGTTTTGCCCCTCTCCCCGCCGGTAAATGCCCCGCTCTACGGACCGAAATCCACGGCGCCCAGCGCGCTCCTTGTACTCCCACGCCGAGAAGGCGAGGACGACCTGCTCGATCTCGCTCACGAGATCGGTCGGCACCTTGAATTCCCAGGTGTCCGACCACAGCCGTGTATCCAGGAGTCTCCGCTTCTCGCAGGCGCCGTATTCGAACCGAATCTTGGGACTGCTCATCATCCCTTTCGAGGTCTTCGCGACGATCAGTCGCACGTGGCCCCGCCCGTCGAGCATGTAAAGCAGGAGGGGGCCGGCGACCTCAAAATCCATGTATCCGTCCTCGAAGATTTGCTTCAGCCAGCCGTCTGTGGCGGGCCGGCCAATCACGCCATTGTCTTTTGAGTTGTCAGGCGCCCAGGTCGGACGGGTCTCCCGGCAGGCGGCCGTGAGCTTATCGGCGCGCGCAGTCAGCGAATAGTCGACCGGATACGTAAACTGGACGAAGGGACCCTCGTCCTGAAGGTCCGGCTCCGAGAGGCGCAGCTCCAGCAAGTCCTCGGGGTGACCGTGCTCTTTGACGACGCGGAGATACCGCAGGAGCGCGTTCTTGCGCCGCCGCCGCTGCTGGACGATCTCCGAACGGACCGAGCTGCCGTCCACGCGCTGGACCGCCGCCGAGACCTGCTCGTAGGCGCCCGTCGTGCGGTCGACGAGCGCCCGCACTTCGTCGTCGCTCGCCTCAGGGCCGACCTCGGTGAGGCGGCGCTGGAGTCGGACGGCGTCCTCGATGGAGCGTCGGAGAGGGGCCTTGCTGCCGGTCTCCAGGTAGGCCCGGAGGGTGTTTTCAAACGCCGTCGGCTCGATCCGAAACTGGGCCTCCACGCGGTAGAGCACTGCCTCGTCGGTCATCTCGCGGGTGACGGACGTCGAGCCTTCGACGAGCCTGGTTGCCCCGGCCGCGAGGACGCTGATGCGCGATGTGCTGATCTCATCGATCCCCTCTGGCGTCTCGAGCGTCGTCAACGATTGGCTGGA
>CAZRPQ010000677.1:0-1430 GCA_964601725.1 uncultured Salinivenus sp.
TCCGCCGTCTGGGCACCGCGGACGGACCTGTCGGAGACCGACGACGCCTTCCGCATCCGTCTCGACGTGCCCGGCATGACGAAAGACGACATCACCATCAACCTCCAGAACAATACGCTGACCGTAAGCGGCGAGCGCACGAGCGAGCGGACGGAAGAGAGTGAAGAGTACGTCCGGGTCGAGCGGGCCTTTGGCAACTTCCACCGCACGTTCACCCTGCCGAACGCGGTCGATCAGCAAAACGTGGAGGCCGCCTACGAGGACGGCGTGCTGACGATCGACGTGCCGAAGACGGAGGAGAGCACCCGCCGTCAGATCGAGATCCAGTAGCACGCTCGTCCCGTGCCGCGGACACCCACGGTCGTTTGGCCTGTCCTCGTGTGAGGAGGTAGGTCCCTGAAGGTAGGTCTTTGAATACGCCCAGTCGGGCCACAGGCTCGACTGGGCGTTTTTTATTGCTTTTGTTGCGGGGCATCTGTGGAACGCAGGGCCCCTGAAGTCGTGGGAGAGTCGATCTTCTCTTCCATTCTCACGCTCTTTTCGTCCCCGCCCCGACGAGCATGGCCCACCGCGTTGCGTTTCAGGGAGAACCCGGTGCCTTCAGCGAGGAGGCGGTCCGGTGCGTCTTTGACGAGGCCGACCTCCATCCTTGTGCCACGTTCGAGGATGCGTTCGAAGCTGTTGAGCAGCACACGGTGGCCCGGGCCGTGGTGCCCATTGAAAACGCGGTCTTCGGCAGCGTGCGGGTAAACTACGATCACCTCCGCACCCACGCCGTCACGATCGTTGGGGAGCTCCAGCTGCGCATCCACCATTGCCTGGTGGCCCCCGAGGGGGCTGCGATCGACGACCTGGAGGTCGTTCGCTCCCATCAGCAGGCGCTGGGGCAGTGTCGCGACTGGCTCCGCGAGCGCGTCCCGGAGGCAACGCCGGAGGCCACGCCGGACACGGCCGGGGCGGCCCGGGCCGTGGCGGCGGCCGGCGACCCGACGACGGCTGCCGTAGCCTCTCGCCGGGCCGCCGAGCGATACGGACTCACGGTTTTGGCGGACGGCCTGCAGGATGACACGCAGAACTTTACCCGCTTTCTCGTCCTGGCCCCGGAGGACGCGGACGCAAGATCGGTGGGCACCGGAGATCCCAAGACCTCCCTCGCCTTCGTCCTGCAGGAAAACGTGCCGGGGGCCCTCTTCAAAAGCCTCGCCGTCTTCGCCCTCCGAGAACTGGACCTTGCGAAAATTGAAAGCCGCCCTCTGGTGGGGCATCCGGGCCGCTACCGGTTCTACCTCGACGTGCATGGGGCCGTGACCGACGAGCCGGTGGCGCGGGCACTGGATCACCTCCGCGAAATCACGATGGAGCTTCGGGTGCTCGGGTCGTATCCGCGTGGTGCTACCTATCCGAACGGAGCTGGTTGAGGGTTGGGCGTT
>CAZRPQ010000678.1:0-1423 GCA_964601725.1 uncultured Salinivenus sp.
GGTCACTGCGTTCCCAGCGCACTCTGAAAGCACTCGGTCACTGCGTTCCCAGCGCAAAATGGCTTCTGCATTCGCCTGTACCGAAAGCCTTCGGTATACAGGGACTCATTTGGGCGCCATTTTGCAGCATCGGCCACTATGTCTCGGCTGAACATCAATCCACCAAACAGCTTCTCAGGCCCCGGACCGCTGATAATACCAACTGCGGCGATCCGCTGTGCACATTCCGATCCACCAGTGGCAGAGGCCGGAGGCGGGCTGGTCATGGCTCCCAATGTCTTCATTCCTGCTGTTTGAGAAGGGTGCGGGCCTCCGCCTTCTGCTCGGGTGCGAATGGACCGACGGGGGAAACCTTCAGCGCCGTCCGAAACTGGGACCGGGCAGCCTCGACCTTTCCCATCTTTCGGTACGTCTTTCCTAGCTCCAGATGGTGATAGGTGCGCGTTTCAAGCGCAATGGCCCGCCGAAAGTCGGCCACAGCCTGTTCGAAGGAGGCGCCGGGCAGCCCGCCGTAGACGACTTGCACGACGGTGCGCGCCAGAAAACTGAGGTCGGCAGCGCTCCGATGCCACCGTCCCCGGAGGTGATAGGCACCGGCGAGTGTGGAGTCGAGTGCGATGGCACGGTCTACGTGCGTCTTCACGGCCCGGGAGCGCCGGACTCGTTCGCGCGTGGAGACGTGCAGCGCGAGACGGCCCTGTGCGAGGGCCAGTGCTAGGTGGGCCCAGGCGCTTTCGGGATCCGCCTCCAGCGCTGCCTCGGCGGCGGACAAAGAGCGCCGGTAATGGGTGACGCTACGGGACTCATCGTCCGTCTCCTTGGCGACGTCCGACCAGAGGAACGCAAGACGGTAGAGCACTCCGGTGTGGTTTGGGTGCGTGCGCCGCAGGCGCTGGAGGGAATCCAGCGCGGCCCGGAACGACCCCTCGCTGCGGAGTTGATCGACCTCCGCGAAGGCCATTGCAAGCGTCGGATCGGTGTCCTCCACGGACTGGCCCACCGCCGACCCTGTCCAGGTCCCAACCAACAGTACGATTCCTGCGAGGCGAATCACTTGTGACGATAACAGACGCGAGAAGATCATTGGACAGAGGTCGGAGGGATCGTGGTTTTGAGCAGTCGGAGGAGGCTTGGGGTCGCGAGGGTCGCCTCGGCGTGGGCCGGAAGCATGCTCGCCTTCACCCCGGTCTGTAGGATGATGGATACGATGGTGGTGCGCATCGTAGCGTTGGTATGAGGGAGATCAGACGGGCATGTCCCGGTCGCGGGCCGGAACCGCCAGCGGGGGGCTTGGCCCATCCGGTACACGAAGGAACGCTTCGGAAATACCGCGATGTCTTTGTCCGCCAGAACGTCGAGCGTTACACCCCAGTCTTGTAGCCTCCCGACACCCCAGCGCACCCCAAGAGTACTCGGTCGCCTC
>CAZRPQ010000679.1:0-1420 GCA_964601725.1 uncultured Salinivenus sp.
GGCCTTCGTCCGTGTACTTGATGGCGTTCTCGACCAGGTTGCGCACGATCTGCTTGAGGTACTGCTCGTCAGCGTCGGCGTAGACGGGTGTGTCTGGGGCGTCGACCCGGAAGGAGAGGCCTTCCTTTTCCGCGTCGGCCTGGAGTTCGGAGGCCACCTGCCTGGCACACTGATCGACGGCAACAGGCGCCAGATCCAGGTCCTCCTCCCCAGATCGGAGCATCGAGAGATCGAGAAGTGCGTTTAGCGTCCGGTTTAGTCGCTCCCCGTTTTTCTGAATCATGTCCAGGAATTCTTCCTGCTCGTCCGTCACCATGTCGCGAAGCACTTCGAGGGCCCCGAGAATGTTGGTAAGCGGGGTGCGCAGCTCGTGCGAGGTCGTGGCCAGGAAGTCCTCCTTGAGGCGATTGGCCTCGCGGAGCCGCTCGTTTGCCTTCTTGAGTCGCTCGGCGACGACGCGCTCGCGCTCCAACTTCTGCACTCGCTCTCGTGCGCGACGCTTCTCCTCCTTGATTTGGTAGTAGCGCCGGTACCCGTACGCCATGACGATGAACGCGATGCCGTAGAAGAGATACGCCCCCCTCGAGCGGTACCAGGGGGGGCGGATGCGCAGCGTCAGCGACGCCACCTTGCTCGTACGCCCCCGGTCGTTCCGGGCCTGCACGCGGAAGCGATAGGTTCCCTCCCAGAGGTTTCGGTAGCGCTGACTCGCGTTGTCCGTCCAGTCGGACCATTGGTCGCTCCGGCCTGCTAGCTTATACCGGTATTCGTGAGGCTCGACCGTGCCGTAAAACGGCGCGGCCACGTCGACGCGCAGGTCCCGGCCGTACGGGACCGTCAGTGCGGAGTCGCCGGACAGGCCGGAGGTGTGCCCGCCGTATACGACCCGTCCCTGGCGGAGCGTCGTCACCTGCCGCACGAGCGCCGGAAAGTCCACTGCTCGTTGTTCAGTGTAGACACGCTGCCCCAGCGCGTAACGGAAGAGCCGCCGCCGATCGCCGAGCCATAATGTACTATCGCGGCCAATAAAAAGACCTGCGCTTCCCGACTTTGGAAAGTGGAGTGGGTCGACGGTTTCCCAGCTGGTAATCCCATTTTCTCCCAAGTCCCCCGCAAAGACGCGGTCGCCCAGCACGATCCAAAGTCTGTTGCCCCTTTCTTCGAAAGACTTGACCGTAAGCGTGTCCGCCCCGGCAACGTCGGGCACAAGTGACGAACGACGAACGAACTGCCAGGCCTCAGGCGCCTGATCCGGGTTATCGATCTGAAAGAAGCCCCCCTTCGAAAAGACAGTGACTCGTCCATCAATCTTACTTGTGATTTTGTATCCTTCGGGAAGGCCGTCCCGCTCGCCGTACCGCGTCGTGGCCGTGACACGTCGCCCGTCGCTCGACAGTACGGCTCGGATGACCTCGCCCCC
>CAZRPQ010000680.1:0-1416 GCA_964601725.1 uncultured Salinivenus sp.
CCTCGACCATGTCAAACTCGTCGTCGACGGCCACCGGCGCGTCGTTGACCGGCTCGACCTCGAGGGTGAGCGTCTCAGACGCTGTCGCGCCGCCGCCATCTTCAGCGGTGACCGTGATGTCGGCCGTGCCGTTCGAGTCGGCCGAGGGGGTCGCCGTCAGTGCCCGTCCATCCTGGATGAAGCCCACTTTGATGCTGTCGTTCGGTAGCAGGTCGGTGTTGTTCGACTCGGCCGTCAGGATGATGTCCGACGGGTCTGTCTCGACGTCGTCAACGCTGAAGCCGATCGGGCCGGTCGAACTGTCCTCGTCGATCGTATCCGCGGCGGGCAGGCCGCTGATCGTGACAGGGTCGTTCACCGGCTCAATCGTCAGAGTGAATGTCGCCGACGCAGTGTTCTCACCTTCGTCCTCGACCGTGACCGTAATGTCGGCCGTGCCGTTCGAGTCGGCGCTCGGCTCAATCGTCAGGCTGGCTGCACCTTGCGCGTCGGGCTGGGTTACATCGATGCTGTCATTCGGCACCAGATTGGCGCTGTCCGAACTGGCCGTCACCGTAAGATTCTCCAAGGGCGTCTCTGCGTCGTCGACCGTAAATTCGATCGGGCCGGTCGTGCCGTCCTCCTGAATTGTCGTGTCGTCAATCTCGCTGATCGTTGGATCCGTGTCTCCGATGACCGTGATTTCAACCTGAGCCGTATCGGCGGTCTCCCCGTCGGAGGCCGCGTACGAGAAGGTGTCTGTGCCGTTGAAATTCTGGTCCGGCGTGTACTCGAAGGATCCATCCGAGCCGAGCATCAGCTCGCCGTCGGACGTGCTGTCGACGAGCGATGAGGTCAGTTCATCCCCATCTACGTCGCTGTCGTTTCCGAGCACGCCAGGGGCCTCCACCGTCAAGGTCGAGTCCTCCTGCGTGCCGAAGCTGTCGGCCTCCGCCACCGGCGCGTCGTTGACCGGGTCGACCGTGAGGGTAAACGTCTCCGACGAATCCTCCGACGCCTTGCCGTCGACCTCCGTGTCGGTCACGGTCAGCGTAACGTCGGCCATGCCGTTCGAGTCGGCCGCCGGCGTGACCGTGATCGTCCGGTCCGTCCCCGAACCGCCCAGCTCAATGCTCTCGATCAGGTCGGCGTTGTCCGTGCTGTCCTCCACAGACAGGTCCTCCGGGGCCGTCTCCACGTCCCCGACCGTAAAGCCGATCGGGCCGGTCGACTCGTCTTCGTCAATGGTGGTGTCGGAGATCGCCGAGATCGTCGGCGCGTCGTTGACCTGCTCGACGTTGATCGTAACGAGTGCCGTGTCCGTTGAGTCCCCGTCGCTGACCTCGTACTCGAACTGGTCGGTGCCTGCAAAGTCTGCGTTTGGGATGTACTCGAAGGAGCCGTCCGCGCTAAGAGTCGCCGTTCCATTGTCCGGCG
>CAZRPQ010000681.1:0-1412 GCA_964601725.1 uncultured Salinivenus sp.
GCGCACAAACTCATCGCCCCGGACGAGGACAACATCAGATTGCCAGGGCCAAGATACAATTGCCCTGAAGAGGAAGTGCTCTGAAGGGAAGGAGGGTTGTCCGAGAAGTCGCAGTCAGAAATGCTATCTCGTCTCAAGGGTGTCGACCAGATCCTGCAGTTCTCCCCGGAAGCGAGCCGCGAGGGCCTGCGCCTCCTCCTCGGTGTTGGCCTCAGTGTACACCCGGAGAACGGGTTCGGTGTTCGAGGGCCGCATGTGGACCCAGGCGTCCGCGAAGTCGATTTTAAGCCCGTCGAGGGTCGACCGGTCTTCGCCGTCGTACTGATCTGCCAGGGCTGTGAGGAGTCGGTCGGGGGCGAGGTCGGGAAGGGGTAGGTTCTCCTTGGCCATGGCGTAGTGGGGCAGGTCGTCGTGGAGGTCGCCCAGCGTGCGCCCCGACGGCTGTCGGGAGAGGTGCTGAAGGATCAGAGCTGTGCCGGCGAGGGCGTCCCGTCCGTGATGCAGATCGGGGAGAATGACGCCGCCGTTGCCTTCTCCGCCCAGGACGGCGCCGACCTCTTTCATGCGCTCCACAACGTTGATTTCGCCGACGGCCGAGCGGTACACCGACTGGTCGTGCCGGGCGGCCACGTCCTCGATGGCTCGGGAGGAGGAGAGATTGGTCACGAAGGGGCCTTCGCGGTGCCGCCACACGAAGTCGGCCGCCAGCACTTGCGTGAGTTCTTCGAGAACGAACCGGCCCTGCTCGTCGACGAGGGCAAGGCGATCCACGTCGGGGTCGACGGCCAGCCCAAGGTCGGCGTCTCGCTCGGGCACGGCGGCGGTCAGTTCGGTAAGGTGGTCGGGGCGCGGCTCGGCGGGATGGGCAAACTGGCCCGTGGGCTCGCAGTGTAGGCAGTGCACGTTCTCCTCGGCCACCCCCAAGCGGTGGAGAAGGCGGGGCAGGGCCACCCCCCCGACCGAGTTGATGCCGTCGACGACCACGGTCAAGTTCTGCGCGGCAATCTGCTCCGGATCGATGAGGTCGAGGGCGAGAATCGTGTCGATGTGGTCCGGGAGGGCATTGTGGCTCCGATACCCCCCCAGATCTTCGTACGTCACGGGCGCGCTGTCGGCGGCCTCCGCCCGCTCGATGACCGTCTCGCCCTGGGTCGGGGTGAGGAATTCTCCCTTCTCGTTGAACAGCTTGAGGGCGTTCCACTCCTCCGGATTGTGGGAGGCGCTCAGGACGATGCCCCCGACCGCCTCTTCCTGAAGCACGGCCATCTCGACGGTCGGCGTAGGGGCAAGGCCCACATCGATCACGTCGCATCCCATCCCGCGCAGCGTCCCGATCACGACCTGTGCGTAGGCCTCGCCGGACGGCCGGGCGTCCCGTCCCACGACGATGCGTGGCGACTGGCCGGCGGCGG
>CAZRPQ010000682.1:0-1394 GCA_964601725.1 uncultured Salinivenus sp.
TCGTCTCCGTGAGGACGCGCACACGCGAACCTCCTATACCGATTGCGATATTTCAATGTGCATTTCTGCTCCTATCCGTCCACGGAGGGACGACTCGCCGGTCGTCCCTACATCGAGATAGAGGCAGGGGCTACACTTCAGCTTCCATTTGCTGACTGCGCCGGTCGCTCAAAATATGCACGACGATTTGGCGCAGATGGCATTGTACCGTCTGCGCCAAACCGTTGTACAGGTTCTACCGGAAAAGACCTGTCAGGTCTCAGCAGACCTGACAGGTCTGGAACATGAGTGTATACTGAACCCAAGCAATTGGTATTAGGCGCCGATCTTCACCGTCGCACGGCGGATCGACCTTCACGAACGCCCCCGCTGTTTCGCAGACTCCTTACACGCAACAGGCGGCCCGTACATGCCCGTTTCGCAGGAGCAGTCATCCGAGAACGCGACCGTGCTCGTGGCAATCGAGCACTCGGCCAGCGCGCATCTGCTTACCGATCGGCTCGAGCGGCGCGACGTGCGGACCCGGCGCGTGCAGAACGGGAACGATGCTCTGACAGTCATGGAGGAGGCCCCCATCGACCTCATGGTCGCACAGACGCGCCTGCCGGGCCGAACGGGGCTCGAATTGCTTCGCCAGGTGCCGCCCCTCGAGCCGGCCGTCATCCTCCTGGGCCGAGAGGGCAACGACGAGGTGATTGTGCGGGCCTTTGAGTTCGGGGCGGCCGATTACATCACGCGTCCCTTCTCCCCCAGCGTCGCCGTGGCCCGCATCCTCCGGTTCCTCGAGATGCCGACCCCTTCCCCCCCTACGCCGTCGTCGAATTGAAGTTGCCGTTCCATCGCAGGTGTAATCCCGCGCACGCCATTCTTCGGAGCCCCCCTCCACGTAGCCCCTGTCTTTCCCATTGGAGCGGTCGTGCTATTTCTGGAGGGAATATTCGGGGAGGCTTCGGGCATCCTGTGGTTCCTGATCATCGCGTGCGGGGCGTTGGCGGTCCTCTCCCTCGCGTTTGCCATCGTCGGGATTGTGGCTCATCTTGCCTCGGAAAGACGAAGGCAGGCCCGCCGGCGCGATCGCGGGCAGTGGCGACAGCGACTCCTGGATGTGCTTGCGGGGGACGCTCCTCCGGAGGATCTTTCTGATCGGGTGGATGTGGATCTGTCCCAGCGACGCCGGTTTTTGGCGTTTCTCGTCGAGTACGCGACGACGGTGACGGGCGATGCGCGGGAGCGGATTCGGGCGGTCGCCCGCCCCTTTCTTCAGTTCGCCGAAAAGGACCTCCGCGCAGGGTCTCGGATGGTGCGCGCGCAGGCTGTACGGCGCATCGGGCTTCTCGGCGGAGACGACCAGGCCAAGGTCCTCGATGAGGCCCTCGATGATCCCTCCGACTTCG
>CAZRPQ010000683.1:0-1392 GCA_964601725.1 uncultured Salinivenus sp.
ATTTTCTTGCCCCAGTACATGCGCATGTAGTTGTGCATGTACCCGGTCTCGCGCATCTCCTTCATCGCCGCGTTCCAGTAGGGGTCGTGGGTCTCGCCCTGCTCCAGTTCGGCTTGGCCGTACACATATTCGCGCTCGTCGTCCGCGTGCTCGGCCAGGCTCTCTCGGGCCCACTCCGGCAGGCAGTCGTACGAGTCGTAGGTGTCGGGGCGAAAATGCACGTGGTTCATCGCCAGTTCGCGCCGGACCACGAGCTCCTCGATGTACGACTCGACGTCTGACTCCGGGCCGTCGGCCTCGCGGACCTGCTGAGCCAGCCAGACGGGGGAGATCTGCCCAAAGTGCAGGTACTTGCTCATGTGCGAGACCGCACTGGTATGAATCTGGTTGCGGTTTCCGTCGTAGCCGTCTAGGTGCTCCGCAAGGAACCGGTCCAGGATGCGTTCGGCCTCGGACGCTCCCCCAGGGTACAGTGCAGAAACAGAAGGGACACTTCGATCCAGATCCAACTGATCTGTGACCTCCTCGATGTCCTCGAGCGGGAGTCCTTCGCCCACGTCGAGGCCGAGCGATGGCGTGTCCACAGGGACCGGATCTGGAAACTGGAGGCACCGCTCCAGGTGTTCGTGGATCTTGGGACGGATGGTACGGGCCGCGTACTCGGCCTTGTCCGTCACCGTCTCCACGGGCACCACCACGTCGCCCTCTACCTGCTCCACCCGGCACGAGGCCTCCGCGGCCACCCGGGAGCGCCACTGCTTCTGGTGCCGGAGGTATCCGCGGTCGGTCACCAGAAGGGCCGCGTCGTCCGCGTAGTCGAGGGCCACCTCATCGGGACGCCCGTGGACCACCATCATCTGAAGCCCCCGCTCCGCGAGTCGCCGCTGCGTCTCGCGCAGCCCTTCGAGCATGAAGGTGTAGTGGCGGCGGTTGGCCTCGGGGTAGTCGTCCATGAGGCCGAAGACCACCAGCAGGGGCAGCCCCTCCTCGTTCGCGTGCCGGAGGGCTCGCTCCAGGGCGGGATTGTGCTGGGCCCGCTGGGACTGCTGCATCCAATACAGCACATACCGGCCGTTCGCACGGAGGCCCCGATCATTGAGGGGCTGGATACGGTCCGGAGCAAGATCCGCCATCGGAAGGTCGGAAACTTTCGTGTTTACGCAATGCGCAAACGTGGTGGCCAGGCGCACTTTCCCCGTCCTTCCGCCACGGATCTAGACGTGACCGAATCGTTTCTTGCAGGCCTCTATCCAACAGGCTCTTCTTGAACGGACCCTCCCACGTCTGCGGTCGCCACACTGACACCGTCTGTGGGGAAGCTCAGCTGGTTCTCAGTGGACGCGACGACGGAGGCGACCATCGTGTCGCCCGTCACGTTGTTCGTCGTTCGCA
>CAZRPQ010000684.1:0-1392 GCA_964601725.1 uncultured Salinivenus sp.
TAGCGTAGTGTCAATTGCTTTTCTCAGGTCCGCAATGGTCCGTGGTTGAGCACGTAGATTGGTGACGCCAGAAAGGGTGAAGAGGCACACGAGCAGCCCTGCGGTTCTCAATAGCTGAGAGAGAAGACAAAAATGCGGATCGCAACGATCATTCATGGCACGGGGAAGAAATCTTTGTGCCGTCGAGCAGTTGCGACGCTTTTGATCAACAACTCCTACGGAGTCGGCCACAGCGCATCGGGCCCTATACCCTCCGGCAGAATGTAGGTGCCGGATCGGTCCGGATCTAGAATAGAGCGGACCTGCATCGGAATTTCGGCGTCGGCCAGAGGACGCAGCGTCTTGGGGTGCATGCCGAGATCCCCCGACTCGGTCATCGCGAACGCCTCCTCCATCGAGAGGTGATCGAGCCGCTCGGCGTCTGCGTGGGCTGCCGGGTCGTCGGTGTAGAGGCCGTCGACGTCTGTGTAGCGGGTGATGCACTCCGCCCCCAGGATGCGGGCAAACAGGGACGCCGAGTAGTCGCTCCCTTCGAAGCCGAGGGTTGTCGTGTAGCCTCCCGCCGTGCCCCCAATAAACCCGGCGACCACCGGAACCGCTCCGGCTGAGAGTCCTCGGTACCACGATCTGACTCGCTCGGTGGTGGCCACACGATCCACGTTCGCCTCCCTGAAGGTGTCGTCGGTAACGACGAGCCGAGTGGCGTCGCTGTGCGGCGCGGTGAGGCCCGCGTCGCGCAACGCGAGCGTGACCATGGGCACGGAGAGCTGTTCGCCCGTTGCCAGAACCGCATCGCGGGCCGCCGGGGTGAACCCGAACCGTTCAACCTCCGCAAACCGCTGTTGAAGGGCGTGAAGGTGCTCGTTCAGGAGAGCCGTGTACTCGTCGGCCCTCTCGGTACTCAGGACCGCCTCGGCCTGACTCTGATGCCGATCGCGGAGCGTGTGGAGCAGGTTTTCGACGACCGAGGTCCCGTCGGAGCGCGTAGCGAAGGCTTCCATGGCCCTGGACAGCTGCCGCGACACCTGCGAGAGCGCCGAGACGATAGCGACGACCCGATCCGCGGCGGCCGCCTCTCGGAGAAGGGCGATGACGGTCCGAAATCGCTCTGGCTCCCCGACGGTCGTCCCTCCAAACTTGAATACGACGCGCGGTGACGAGATCGTCTCAGCGGCGGAGTCGGACCGATCGGGCACAAGGGGTGAGGCAGGCTTCAGAGGAGAGAGAATGCGCTGCGGCCTGCAACCACGATTTTTTCGGGAGTGTTCCTCTGCGAGGGATCCGGTCGATGTTTCGTCCGGGGAAGACCTGTGTCGGCCCCGTTTCTCTTTTGTCCGGCAGTCTGTATGATGTGGGGCGCTTCGTGTCTGTGACGTGACGCTCCATTCCCAT
>CAZRPQ010000685.1:0-1378 GCA_964601725.1 uncultured Salinivenus sp.
GTGGACGCGAAGACCGACTATCGGCTCGTGGAGCGGCCCGTCCGCGGCGACACCACGACGGTTGTGCAGGCGGTGAGCGACGGCGGCGCCGCCGGGCTTGGGCAGGAAATGCAATTGGACCCGCGCCAGTATCCGATTCTCACGTGGCAGTGGAAGGTGAGCACCGTGCTCGACCGGGGCAACGCCCGCGAGAAGGATGGGGACGACTACCCCGCCCGCATCTACGTCACCTTCGACTACGACCCGAGCAACCTCGGATTTTTCGACCGGATCAAGTACAAGGCCCTGCAGGCCCTCGGGTACGACCAAATCCCCACGCGCGCTCTCAACTACATCTGGGCCAGTCGGGTCGAAACGGGCACGATTCTCCAGAACCCCTTCACCGATTGGGTGCAGATGGTGGCCGTGGAGAGCGGCTCGACGAAGGTGGGAACCTGGGTGCGGGAGAAACGCGACATCCGGGCGGACTACCGCCGTGCATTCGGGGAAGAACCACCCTCGATCAACGGAATTGCCATCATGACGGACACGGACAATACCGGCGAGTCGGCCACCGCGTACTACGGGGACATCGTCGCCCGTCCGTCTCCGTCCGCCCAAAGCAGTGGCCTCGACCGGTCGGACCCGGAAAACTGACCAGGCCCGACCGAGAGGCCCAAAAGATTTGCGGTTCAGGGAGCGCCCTTATGTAACCTTCATGGTGCCCTGCATCATCGCCCAGTGCCCCGGGTAGGTGCACACGTAGCCGTACTCCCCCGGCTCGGACGGCGTGGTGAAGGTCACGGACACGGTTTCACCGGGCTTCGAGATGGGCGTCGCCGCCAGGACGGCCTGGTGGTCGGGTTCGTATTCGTTGGAGGCCCCGGCCTGGACGCCAGCCTGGCCCACCTCCTTAAAGATCTCCTGGCTCGGCGGTTCATTGAGCAGGAGAACGTTGTGCTGCATCGAGGGGCTCGTCGCCGTGTTTTCGAAGACGAGTTCGACCTCCGTGTCCGCGGGGACGGTAAACTCCGTCTCCTCGTACTTCATCTGGTTCCCTTTCGGATGGAGCGTCACGGTCTGGGCCGCGCCCCCTCCGCCGGACGCCGACTGGCCGGAGCCTTCGGACGAGGCCCCTTCTCCGTCGCCGGAGCCGCCCCCACACGCTGCAAGGACCGAACTGGCCCCGAGGCCGGCAAGGCCGAAGAGGCTTACGCGCTGCAGAAAGTCGCGACGAGTAACGTCGTTTTTGGAGTCCATCATGGACATAAGTATCGGTTCGGAAAGGGCACTAGTGTAACAAAAGTCGCGGGTTAAAAGTGACCGACAGCAAAGGGGTCCCCTCCCGAATTAAGGGATCAAGAAAAGCCCTTTAGCGGGGGGCGAAAATTCCTCCCCC
>CAZRPQ010000686.1:0-1370 GCA_964601725.1 uncultured Salinivenus sp.
AGTCCGACGGGCTTTCTTCCCCGACCGATCACCCGCAGGTGTCCCGGGTGATGCAGGGCATCCGGAACGACTCCGAACGGCAGGAGACTCTTCCGAAAACAGAAGCCGCCCCGCTCGTATCGAGCGATTTGAAGCAGGCCTTAGAGGTGCTTCCGGGAAGTGGGGCTGCCCCGCCCCAGAGCGAAACCGCCAAGCGAGCGAAGTGGCTCCGGGGACGGCGGGACCGGGCCTTGCTGCTTTTGGGATTTGCGACGGCGCTCAGGCCACGGGAACTGGTCTCGATCCGGAAGCAACATATCGCCCGAGGCGTGCAAGGCAAAAACGAAGGCCTCATCGTCCACATCCCCCGCTCGAAGGCCGACCAGGAGGCAGAAGGCCAAACGGTCACGGCCCTCAAAAACGAGGCGGACCCGACCTACTGCCCCGTGCGGGCGCTCTCTCGGTGGCGAAGGGCCGCGTCTATCGAAGAGGGCCCCCTGTTTAGAGGCGTGCGGCGCGACGGTCAGGTGTTGCCGGAGGCAATCAGCTACAAGACCTTGAATCGGCTCGTGAAGCGGGCCTGCCGGGAGGCTGGATTGGAGCCGGAGGGTTTTTCGGAGGCAAAGCGGCGGCGGTATTCCGCCCACAGCCTCCGGGCCGGGCACGTCACCGACGCCTCCTCCCGCGGAGCCCCGGATCCCATCCTCATGATGCAAACGCGCCACGCCGACCCGAAGACGCTGCGACGGTACGACCGGCCCGCCCAGCAGCTCGAGGAATCGAGCTCGGCGTTTCTTGGGCTGTATCAAGGGTAGGCTTTACCGGGAATAGATTCTACCAGGAGAAGGGCCCTCGGAGGACACCACTTCCGACACGCAAATGGCCCGAAGAGGCCGCTCAGAAGCGAACAGGTGGCCTTCCCTGCGGGAGAAGAGGGATCTTTCCCCGCTAAGCGGGGGGACTAGTTCTTTCCAGGTCGCAGGTAGGCCCGCAACCCAGCCATGGGCCTGAACTCTTCCGACGGCCACTACTGAGGGCTCCCAGAAACACGTTTGGGAACGGCGACTGGATAGAAATGTTGACTATATCACATAAGTATGTGCATTACTATCCAGTCGCAGTGCACGTCTCTGAGGAGAAGGCCCAGGAGGCCCTATCGATCTTTCGCAAGCGTGGCGGGCTGCTGCGCACCTCGGAGGCCCGGGAGCTGGGAATCCATCCTCGCGTGCTGTACCACCTCCGCGATACCGGCCAGCTCGAGACGCTCAGCCGGGGGCTGTACCGGGTGGCAGGTCTCCCGCCTCTGTCCCACCCGGACCTGACTGTCGTAGCGGCCCGGAGCGACGCCGTGCGCATTTGCCTGATCTCGGCGCTGGACTTTCACGACCTGA
>CAZRPQ010000687.1:0-1338 GCA_964601725.1 uncultured Salinivenus sp.
GCCCAGTTGGAGGCCCTCTTCGAACGCTCCCCGGACATGATCAAGACTCACGACGCGGAGGGGGCCATTCTCCGGGCCAATCCCCGCTACATTGAGGAAACCGGCTACCGCGAAGAAGAACTCATCGGCATGAAGATCTGGGAGCTCGACCCGTCGATCGATTCACAGGAGGCCCTCGAGATGTGGGAAGAGATGGAGATCGGAGACCGCTATCGGTTTGAGAGCATCCTGCGGCGTAAGGACGGTTCGACATTTCCGGTTGAGGTACACATCCGACGCCTACAGCTGGGCGGGGCCAATCGGTTTATGGCCATCAGCCGGGACATCACGGAGCGGAAGGCGGCTGAGCGGGAGCTGGAGCAGGAAAACGAACGGCTCGACCGGTTTGCGAGTGTGTTGTCCCACGACCTGCGAAACCCGCTGAACGTGGCCCAGGGGCGTCTCCAGTTGGCGAAAGAGCAGCCGGCGAAAGAGGCCGGCGGGGACGGAGAAGACCACCTCTCCAGCGCGGAGCGTGCCCTGGGGCGGATGGACGAGATCATCGAGGACATGCTCCTCCTGACCTGGAGCGAGCGGGACATCGACCCGGAAGACCTCGGGTCCGTCGACTTGGAGTCGGCGGCCCGGGAGGCCTTGGACAACGTCGAGGCCCCAGGCGCGACGCTTGAGGTGGAGACCTCCGCGGGGCTCAAGTGTCACGAAGGACGGCTCCGACGGCTTCTGGAGAACCTCTTCCGCAACGCCGTCGAGCATGGGGGCGAGGCCGTGACGGTCACCGCCGGCGTCTTCCCGAGGGAGGGCTCTCCGGAGGGGTTTTTCGTTGAGGACGACGGGCCGGGCATCCCTGAGGAGAAGCGGGAACACGTCCTGGAGGGCGGATACTCCTCCCGGGAGGAGGGCACCGGGCTGGGCCTCTCGATCGTCCAGGGGATCGCGGAGGCCCACGGGTGGTCCCTATCGGTCACCGAGGGTCTGGAAGGCGGGGCGCGGTTTGAGTTTCGAGGCGTCGAGGGGCCGGGCGGGTAGACCTGCCCTTGTAGCCTCCGCCTATGCCCCCCTCCCCTCGTTCACGCCCTTCTGCACCGAGCACGCGGAAGAGAGGGGGGATCTCTGCCGGGCGACGGGGAGCCGCCGAGCGAAAACGCTCCCGGAGGGCTAGAACCGTACGCCTGATGGAAGGGCGCCCCGTGCGGCGACTCGGACCCAAAGCCGCCACGAAAACCCAGCCACGAACACCCAGAGCCGACACGAAAATGAGAGACCGCCGATCAAACCGGGGCAGGTTCAAGGCTCCCCTGAGCGTCCCTGAGGCTGTGCTTCCCTGAGGCTGTGCTTCCC
>CAZRPQ010000688.1:0-1316 GCA_964601725.1 uncultured Salinivenus sp.
CGGGCAAAATGGTGACCATCGACACCTCCGACTCCGCCGAGAGACGCGTCGGCTGAGCCGCGCTTGGACCGGCACGTCCCCACGCCAAACCGCCCAGCAGGAGAAGAGTGAAAACACGACTGGGCGTGACGGAGGCGACCATTGGAGCCGGCGTGAAGCACAGAGCAAATCGCTGTCGCCTCGAACGTTCGCCCCCCAGGCGGGTTCAACGGAGCAATCGCACACTGAGCCTCGATTTGAGTGGTGGCGGCTCGCCTGCCTGCAATCGCCCGATCATGCTTAGGCTGTGTGGGCGTCTGGGCGTGTGGGCGTTGATCGGTCCGTTCTATACGGGGGCGATCTTCCGTGCCGGTGGGAATCGCGCACGGCATACGATTCCCATCGGTGCCGTTGTGGACGTACGCTGCGATTGCTGGGGGAATACTCGCACAGGGCACGTCGTCGGCACCTCTCAATCCGCACTCGTATTTCAGGAATCAGCGCTGCCAACACTGTGGGCCGAGCCGACCGTGCCGACGTTGTCCTCGAGAAACTCCGCGAGCGCATCGACCGCCCCACGACCGAACTCGAATACGAGACTCCGTACCAGCTCCTCGTCGCCGTCATCCTGTCGGCCCAGTGCACCGACGATCGGGTCAACGAGGCCACTCCCGACCTTTTTGACGCCTACCCGACGGTGGAGGCCCTCGCCGAGGCGACGCCCGACGACGTCTATCCCTACATCCAGTCCATCACGTTCCCGAACAACAAGGCGGGCTACCTCGCCACGATGGCCCGGCAGGTGGTCGAGAACTTTGACGGCCACATTCCCGACACCATCGACGACCTGGAGACCCTGACCGGCGTGGGGCGCAAGACGGCCCGCGTGGTGGCGCAGGTGGCGCACAACGCCGACGCGCTCCCGGTCGACACCCACGTCTTCCGCGTGTCCAACCGCATCGGGCTCGTGAAGGAGGACGCCACGACGCCAAAGAAGGTGGAGCAGCAGCTCAAGCGCGTGATCCCGAAGGACGACTGGGGCGAAGCGCATCACCTCCTCATCCTGCACGGGCGGTACACCTGCACGGCCCGCTCTCCGGACTGCCACGACTGCCCCCTCCCGGATGTCTGCAAGCATTACGACCGCCTCCAGAATCGCCCGGACCCGATGGATGGCCTCGACCCCTCCGAGGGCACCTACTACTGCGCCACCAGTGACCACTACTTCGACGACCCCGACACCCACGTCGACCGTCACGACATCGAGCAGACCGCCTGCCCCCACTGCGGCTCCATGCAGGTCCTCCGCACCACCACCGGCCAGCCGACCAAACAGG
>CAZRPQ010000689.1:0-1297 GCA_964601725.1 uncultured Salinivenus sp.
CCGTACTTGCCGTGGTCTTTTTCGGTGGTGAGAATGAAGGGCCACTCCTCGTCACCGGCGTGTTCTTCAAACCAGGTGCGGGCGAAGTCGGAATGCTGGATCCCACGCCGGTACTCTTCAGAGTCCTCGTCGACGCCGTAGACCTCCGCTGTATCGATTCCTTTCACCCGCACGCGCACCTGTCGTCGGGTCCGAAAGCCCAGGTCCACCAGCAGGTCCATGGTATCCCCGTCGATGACCCGTTCGAGTCGCGCCTGAAACGTAAACCAATTGGTGTTCATCGCTCGCACCCCGTCGGTCAGTTGCAGTTTGCACTCGGGAGACGCCCTCGAAGACGGGCCCTCCTGCGTCTCGCGTCGGAAGAACGCGTCCTTTACCCGTCACCGATCCACCGGAGAAGTACAACTGAGAGACCAGACGAGTCGGCCGAGCCCTGCGCCCCGCCGTGGACCTCGCCCCTGTGAACGGGCTGTCCTCCCGATCCGTTAAATAAACAAAATGTTCCAGTTTCCGAACGAAGACCTCCTCCGCCATGCTCGCTGTCGTTCTCAGCACCCTCCTCCTCGCGGCCCCGCCCGACACGTCGTGGGAGCATCAGGCCCTGCGGGCCCGCATGGTCGAGACCCAGATTGCGGCCCGGAACGTGACCGATCCCGCGGTGCTCGATGCCATGCGGTCGGTGCCCCGGCACCGGTTCGCGCCCGACCATGCCCCGGAACTGGCCTATTCGGATCGCCCCCTCCCCATCGGCCACGACCAGACGATCTCGCAGCCTTACATCGTGGCCCGCATGACGGAGCTCGTCCGCCCCGACTCGACGGACCACGCCCTCGAAATCGGGACCGGCTCGGGCTACCAGGCGGCCGTGCTGGGCGAGATCGTCGACTCCGTCTACACGATCGAGATCATTCCTGAGCTGGCCGCCACGGCGACGACGCGACTCCGACGGCTGGGGTACAACAACGTGGTCGTCCGCAACGCCGACGGCTTCAAGGGCTGGCCACGCCATGCGCCGTTCGACGCCATCGTGGTGACGGCCGCGCCCGAGGAGATTCCCCCGCCCCTCATCGACCAGCTGGCCGACGGCGGCCGGATGATTATTCCCGTCGGCCCCACCGGACGCACCCAGGAACTGACGCTCGTCACGAAAGAGGACGGGGAGGTGTCCAAGCGACAGCTGGCCCCCGTCCGCTTCGTCCCGTTTCTCGACGAAGAGCCGTGAGCACGGCCGCTCCCCACCCCTCCCTGAGTGCACCACGTCCTACTGCTGGAGGCCAAACGACATACGCCCAACCGC
>CAZRPQ010000690.1:0-1266 GCA_964601725.1 uncultured Salinivenus sp.
ACCCATCACTTTGGTCCAGCGTCGTCACGCGTTGGATCTTCTCGCTGTCCGAATGAAAGCGGTCCATCCGCCATTGCTGGCGCACAAACAGCAGCACGAGGAGCGCCACGGCCAGGCTGACGGCCAGCCCAATGCCATTGATGGCCGTAGAGCCGCGGTATTTCCAGAGGGCGCGAATGGCGGTTTTGAAGTAGCTTCGAATCATGAGGGGGACTGAGTTGCTCAGAAACGTCGCAGTCGAGGGTCCTCAGACGAAAACCCTCCGCCGTTCCGGGGGTGCGTTCCACGACCTGTGCTTACTCGGCCGGGACCGCCGTCTCGGCCTCAACGGGATAATCAGCCTCGATCCAGCCGTCGTCCAACTCGATGATGCGGTCCCCATAGCCCGCCAGCGTCTCCGAGTGGGTCACCTGTACGATCGTCACGTCGTCCTCCGCGTTTAGCCGCGTCAGTGTCTCCATGATCTCCTCGCTCTGGTCCGACTGCAGGTTGCCGGTCGGCTCGTCGGCCAAAATCACCGTGGGCTCGATGATCAGCGCCCGCGCCACGCCCA
This sequence comes from uncultured Salinivenus sp., assembly GCA_964601725.1. Classification (GTDB taxonomy): domain Bacteria; phylum Bacteroidota; class Rhodothermia; order Rhodothermales; family Salinibacteraceae; genus Salinibacter. Next base: position 554 of record CAZRPQ010000690.1, read on the forward strand.
CGAGTTGCTGCTGGCCGCCGGAGAGCTGATTGGGAAACAGATCCTTCTTCGCCACGAGTTGGAACCGATCGAGCATCTCAGCCACCTTGCTCTCGCGCTCCGACGCGGAGAGCCCCTTGTAGATGAGCGGGGTCTCCAGATTCTCGTAGACGGTCAGGTCGTCGATCAGGTGGTACGACTGAAAGACGAAGCCAATCTGGGACCGGTGAATCTCGGTCCGGCGGTCTTCGCTCATCGAGTGGACGGGGTCGCCCATGAACTCGTATTCGCCCTCGGTCGGCTCATCGAGCAGGCCCAGGATGTGGAGCAGCGTCGTCTTGCCGGCGCCGGACGGGCCCTGGACGGTGACAAACTCCCCCTCCTCGATCTCGAGGTCGATCTGGCGGAGGACAAAGATCTGCGAGAGGCCGTTGCGGTAGGCTTTGGTGAGGTTGCGTGTGCGAATCATGGCAGGGGAACGAGAGAACGAATGAGAAACGCGACAACGGGATGCGGGGCGAGGGCCTCGGACTGCGGGGCGGCGGAAGCTTCCTCGGACCGGGCCCGGTCGCGGCTGCTCGGAAGAGGAGCGGCCGCCCGCCACTCGGATTGCCAGGGAGTGGTCACCACCAGGACGGCCTGGGTGCGGGTGATGCCCAGGTCCATGTGGTCGGTGTCGATGAGGAGCGTCCACGACTCGTCCGCGGTGGGATTCGGGGACGGCTGCACCGTGA
>CAZRPQ010000691.1:0-1248 GCA_964601725.1 uncultured Salinivenus sp.
TCCGAAACGCCAGGTCCCTCAGCGCTTCGGTGGAGATGGGGGCGGGCTGCTGGGCCTGTGTGGGCGCCAGGGGCAGGAGCCCGAGGAGGGCGAGGGACAGCGCGCGACGAAGGGCAGTCATGGCGGACGTGGTGGCCGTGAAACAGACGAGGAGCCCCCTGAGCGACGGGCCCGGGAGCCGCATGCAAGGTAATGGACGGCGGCGGAAAATCCAGGACATTTTCCATCCCGAGGCGTTCCTCATCCTCGCACCAGCACCGCGCTCCGCATCTCGGCGAAGGTCTTCCCAACCATGCGTGTGAAACACGGAACGCAAGAGGGAGGCACGAGGTAAGGCTCACCAAGGCGTTTCAGCGACAGGGTGACGGCACACACAAACAAAAGCACACATGGACGGATGAGCGACACGCCGACACGCAATCAGCGAGCCATTGAAACGACCGGCGCTGTCGACGAAGCCGGTCGGCTTCATCTTGACGAACCGCTGAAAGAGGCGACATCGCAGGCAGTGCGGGTGATCCTGCTCTTCGACGCTGATGACGAAGAGATCGGCGAGCAGGCATGGTTGCGTGCGACCAGTCGGAACCCAGCGTTTGGGTTCCTGAACGACCCTGAAGAGGACCTCTATACCGCCGAGGACGGAGTGCCTTTTGAGGAGGAAGCGGAGCGCGACGAAGAGGCGTAGGACCAATGACGAAAGGAAAAGTGGTGCTGGTGCCGTTTCCCTTTGACGATCTCTCGACCTCGAAGGTGCGCCCCGCCGTCTGCCTGACCGATCCGTTCGGGCGGTATCGCCACGTCGTGCTGGCCTTCGTGACGAGCCGCCTTCCGTCGGAGCCGGCGGCCACGGATGTGATACTACGAGAAGAAGATCCCGACTTCGAGCAGACAGGGTTGAAGGTGTCGTCTGCGTTGCGGTTGCACCGCGTGGTCACGGTGTCCACGTCCTTGATTGAGCGCGAACTGGGCGCACTGTCCCCAGAGCGGCAAGCTGAGGTGGACGAGCGCCTGCGCCGGCTGTTTGACCTCTAATCGGTCGCCGTGCGACGAGAGCACGGGGGTGCTATCGTACCAGCACCACGCTGCGCGCCTCAGAGTACGCCCAGAGGTTGCCCAACGCCGCCACGTAGGCGACGTCCCGACTGCTGTCGGGATGCACCTTGATGCGCCCAATGTGGCGCGTGTCTGCCAGCCCGAGGTGCGTCCACGTCTGCCCCCCGTCCGTGGAGCGGTAGACGCCGTTGCCCC
>CAZRPQ010000692.1:0-1247 GCA_964601725.1 uncultured Salinivenus sp.
AAGAGGAGCAGAAGCACGTGGCGATCGAAAAACGGAACCAACCCGGTCCCCGAATCTCACCCCGGACTTACACCTTCGATTTCCAGGTCTCCATCTGGCTCTGAAGGTCGTCGAGTCCGTTGGGGGAGTCCTCCATCCCCTCCGCCTTCGACACCGCAGCGGTGGCCGTCTCGACGGCCGCGTCGAACTGCCCCGTGGCGGCCAGAACGTGGGCCTTCATCCGCAGATTCACGAAGCGCTCCTCGATCTCGATCGAACGGTTGGCCCAGCCCAGGGCCTCGTCGAGCAGCACCTCGTGTTCGAGGGCGTAATTCACGTACTGGAGCGGGAGCTGCCAGTCCTCGGTCTCCGGCACCCGCTCCGCGGCGCGGGCCCGGAGAATGTCCGTCGTGGCGGTGGCGATCTCGAACGGGACCCGGGTCTCGGCCCAGTGCAGGACGCCGGTGCCCGTGCTGTCCGTGAGATCCTCGAAGGCGAACGTCATCAGCTCCTGGTTGGGTGCGGACTCCGGCTCCACCTCCACCCGGAGGGCATCCATGCCCGAATCGTAGTTGTATGCCCCCCACTGCTCGGACTCGTTGTTGAAGATAAGCGTCCACCGGTCGGGTCCGGGAATGGTGAAGAGCCCGTAGGTGCCGGCGTCAAGGGGCTCGCCCTCGATCCGGACGGGCGTAGAGAAGGAAATGGTGGTGGCTTCATTGGCGCCGGTGCGCCAGACCTCATCGAACGGCACGAGGCCGCCGAAGATCGTTCGTCCCCGGACACTCGGGCGCCCGTAGGTGAGTTGCACCTCCGTCACGCCAATCGTTTGGCCCATCATCGCATTCGGGCTCACACGGGGCACCGTATTTTCCCGATCGGGCATCTGCTGAACGGCAGCACGGTTCGTCTCGCCCCCCGACGGAGCAGACGAGGCCGTCGAAGACGAACGGTCCGTGGGCTGACACGCGCTCGCAAACAGGAGGACGACACCGATACCGAAGGCAAGAATCAGGGAACGAGAACGCATAGGGGGTGGACGTTGGGAAAAAAGTTCGAGCGACGAATCGATGTAGAGCCACAACGGCAGCCCCCAACAGTTCCACGCACCTTCCGAGGGTCCGAAGGCCCCATTCAACTCTGCCGGCCCCGCGTCCGGTGGTGTCATTCGCCTCCCTCCCAAACCCTAAAGGCCGATCTCACAACAAATTTGCCCACCGCCCGCTGGCATTTGCTGACCACGTCCCGCATGTTGGATCATGCGGACG
>CAZRPQ010000693.1:0-1247 GCA_964601725.1 uncultured Salinivenus sp.
TTCTGCCCGGAAGAGTGGCGCTGAGCAGCCAAACTTAAGATGCAATCGCCCTGAATGGCCCGCCAAGTGCGTGAAACAAATACGATATCTGTCGGGTTTTTGTGCCCGTCATATCTACAGTTCCACGACCTACAACCCTTGCTCCGTGCCTACGACGAAAGAGCCTCCCTCCCAAGACGCGTTCGAACAGGCGCTTGAGGACCGGCTGCGCGACCAAGAAGGAGCGGACTCGACCCTGACGAGCCGGGAGATCCGCGAAGGAATTCCCTTTGAGCGTCTCCGGCGGTTCGCCAATCGTCTCGAGCTCACCCAGGAGACCCTCACGCACGTGCTGGGCATCAGTGAGCGCACCCTTCAACGCCGGAAGGACACCGGTCGGCTCAACCCAGAGGAGTCGGATCGCGTCGAACGCCTGCTGCGCATCTGGCACCTGGCGCTCCGTGCGTTCGACGACGAGGCGGAAGATGCCCGTGCCTGGTTGACCACGCCGAAGCGCGCCCTGGGTGACGAACCTCCTGTAGAGCACCTCGACACGGAGCCCGGAGCGCGGGCCGTCTCCGAGATGCTTATCGTCGTCGACCAAACCATCCCGGCATAAGGCCCACCGGGACCTCCGTCGGTCGCAACGCTCGCCAGGGAATTTGCCCGCCCCATGCAGCGCATCTACCGGCTCACGAAGGCGCGCTACGAAGATACGGCCTTTTCGGGAGAGGGATCAATGCGCTACGATGGACGCTGGCACCGGCGCGGGATTCGCATCGCGTACGCCTCGGACGCGCCCGCAAGTGCGCTGCTGGAGGTGATCGCGCACACGGAGGCCCACAGCCGACTCCAGCACGACTACGTGCTCTTCGAAGTTCGTCTCGACCCGGACGAGCATTTGCTTACGGTGGGACCGGACCTGCTGCCGGACGACTGGCGCACGGTGCCGTGGCCCGCGTCCACGCAAGAGATCGGCACGTTCTGGTACGAAGAGCAGGCTTCCGTCGTGCTCGACGTTCCCTCGGCCGTAGTGCCGCACCAGCGAAACTTTCTCGTCAACGTGACCCACCCGCGCTTTCACGAACTGCAGATCCAGGGACCGGAGCCGTTCGAGATCGACCCGCGCCTCACATAGCTCCTCGTTTCAGAACCGTGAGTGGCTGACGAGAGGGGACCACGGGAGCCGCTCGGCGGTGTATCAAGATCGAGCCTCAGATCGTCCACGTGCCCTACCGTCCACTCATGCAAGCCTCCGACCTCCTCGT
>CAZRPQ010000694.1:0-1209 GCA_964601725.1 uncultured Salinivenus sp.
TAATGGGCACCTCCCACAGGTACACGCGAAACTGAATTTGGGCCCCGAGGGCCGTAAGCAGGGCAAATCCGGTCACGCCAATCGCCTGCAGGAGCGCCGAGGCCTGCGTCTCGCGAAGACGATCGACGAGGGTGGTGTACGAGGAACGGAGCGAGAGAAGGTTGGGCATAGACACGTCCGGGCGAATTTGTCAGCCGAAGACAGCGGAGAATGACAAAGAAGTATACGAAGGCGGGCCGAAAACGTCCAGGTCTCCGCGCCCCCTTCCCGAATTTTTACGGCTCCGCCGGACTCCCGCGGCCTCGGACTGAATTCCTCAGAAATCACCAATCGTCTCGTTTCTTCCAGCCGGGGCATCCCCTATGCTGTAAGCGGCACGTTCTTCCCGACCGACCGCCCCGCATCATGAAACGCTTCGAGGAGCTGTTCGCCGAACTCACCGACAAGGTGGCCCGCCAGGATCCCGACTCGGGGACGGTACAGGCCGTGCAGGAGGGGCGCCACGCCATTGGCAAGAAGGTGCTGGAGGAGGCCGGCGAGGTGTGGATGGCCGCCGAGCACGAGGGGGCCGATCGCACCGCCGAAGAAATTTCGCAGCTCCTCTACCACCTCCAGGTCCTCATGATCGCCTGCGACCTCGACCTCGAGGACGTGTACGAACATTTGTAGGTATGGAGGTCTGGAAGGGTGGACGGCTGGAAGTAGTCGCTCATTCTTCCGCACGTCCACACATCCACACATCCAAACTTCAACCAGATGTTGCAGATCGCCCTCCCCAACAAAGGCGCCCTCGCGGACGGGGCCGTCGACCTGGCCGAAGACGCCGGGTACCACTGCCGCCGCAGCGGCCGCGAACTTTCTGTGCGCGACCCCGACCACGGCGTCGAGTTCGTCTTCCTGCGGCCGCGCGACATTGCAACGTACGTGAGCAAGGGCATCATCGACCTGGGGGTCACGGGCCTCGACCTCACGTACGACAGCGGCGCCGACGTGACCCGCGTCCTGGACCTCGGCTTCGGCGCGGCTCGCTTCTGCTATGCGGCCCCCAAGGACAGCGCCCTCACGCCGGACGACTTCACCGCCGACACGCGCATTGCCACGTCCTACGACACCCTCGTCCGCCGCGACCTCGACGAGCGGGGCGTGGGCGCTCGCGTGATCTCGCTCGACGGGGCCGTCGAGATTTCCATTCAGCTCGGCGTGGCCGAC
>CAZRPQ010000695.1:0-1162 GCA_964601725.1 uncultured Salinivenus sp.
ACGGACACGGAGGTGCTCGTCTACCTCATCGAGGAGGTCCGGCGCGAGACCGACCTCTCGCTCCCAGAGGCCGTTCGGCAGGCCCTCACGCAAGTCATCGGGGCCTACGGCATCGCCGTTGTGTCTCGGGAAGACCCGGATCTTCTCATCGCCGCCCGGAATGGAAGCCCCCTGATCATGGGCGTGGGAGAGGACGAGTACTTCGTTGGGTCCGACGCGGCCCCGCTGGTGGAGCACACGCGGCAAGTGGTCTACCTCGAAGACGGGGAGATGGCCACCATTCGCCGATCCGGCTACGAGGTGACGACCGTCGACAACGAGCCCTTGGAGAAGGAGGTTCACGAGCTTGAGTGGTCGCTCGGCGAGATCGAGAAGGGGGGCTACGACCACTTCATGCTGAAGGAGATCATGGAACAGCCCGACGCCCTGGAAGATGCGATGCGCGGCCGGGTCCTTCCCGAAAAAAACGAAATCCGACTCGGAGGACTCCACGATCACTGGGACCAGTTGCGGAACGCAGAACGCGTCGTCATTGCGGCGTGCGGCACCTCTTGGCACGCGGCCCTGGTGGGCGAATACCTCATCGAGTCTGCCGCCCGCGTGCCCGTGGAGGTCGAATACGCGAGCGAATTTCGGTACCGCGATCCGATTCTTCGGGACGGCGACGTGGTGCTGGTCATCTCCCAGAGCGGGGAGACGGCCGACACCCTGGCGGCGGTGCGGGAGGCGCACAGTCAGAACGTCCCGTGCTTCGGCGTCTGCAACGTGGTCGGGTCCACCATTGCCCGGGAAACGGATGCGGGCGTGTACCTCCACGCCGGGCCCGAGATCGGGGTCGCCTCCACGAAGGCCTTTACGGCGCAGGTCACCGTGCTGTCGATGATTGCTCTCAAGCTGGCGAAGGGACGCACGCTGTCGAGGGCCGAGCTGGCCGACAACATCAACGCCCTGGCTGGCGTCCCCGACCAAGTGCGCCGCGTGCTGGACGCGAGCAACGGGGCCCTCGAATCGATGGCGCACACGTACCGCTACGCCTCCAACTTCCTGTACCTGGGCCGCGGCTACAACTTCCCGGTGGCGCTGGAGGGGGCCCTCAAGCTCAAGGAAATCTCCTACATCCACGCCGAGGGCTACCCGGCGGCCGAGATGAAGCACGGGCCCA
>CAZRPQ010000696.1:0-1147 GCA_964601725.1 uncultured Salinivenus sp.
CTGCGTTCCCAGCGCCCGGAACCGGGAACGAAGTGGACGTTCCGGGCGAGGAGAAAGCTTGTCGTTCTTCATGAACTTATGCACGCATCGGTAACACGATAGCCCGCGCAATTCCGATGCTGCTCGTCCGCCCGGCTTCCCGAAGGGTCTCCGTGGGGCCCCTCCAGCGACGGATTAGTCCGCGTCGTTGCCGACCTGAGTGCCGGCGATCGACTCAAGCAGCTTGATGACCGCCATCATGTCCTCGCCGCCGTGCCCGAGGGCCTTCGCTCCGTTCACGGCCTCCCGGGTCGCCGCGGTCTGGGGCAGGTACACGTCCCGCTGCTCCGCCGCCTCCGCAATCAGATTCAGATCCTTCAGCAGGAGGTTGCCGAGCAGGAGGTTCGTGAAGAGCTTCGTCTTCGTCCTGGCGCCCACCGACCCACAGTGCACAACGGGGGTGCCAACCGCCTCGGTGGCCTCGACGGAGACGGTGCTGGTGTTGACGACGACAGCATCCGGGGGCAGCCCCTCGAGGATCCCCTGCGGCCCCTCCAGCACCGCGTGGAGCGCCTCGTCGGCCGTCACCATCACAAAGACCACCTCCACCTGCTCGGCGAGCGCGGCGGGGGGCGGGGCGGCGGGGATTCCCTGCTCCACGAAGGGGTCGGTCTTGGACGGCGTCCGGTTGTAGACGGCGGTGAGAAGATCGGCGTCGTGGAGATTGTGCACCATGGATGTCCCCATCGCGCCGGGTCCAACGAATCTAACGTCGATAATCGAGAGCCGGGGCAATGAGAGAGAACGAATGGTGACGTCATCGTCACTCCCAAGGTCCCGTGCTCGACTCGTTCCAGGGGTCGGGAAGTGCCCCACAATCTCCTGGGGGAGGTCCCCACACCAGCGAAGGGAATGGCCTGTCAGTGTGTGTGAACGCTCACTCACATCTTGTCGTTGAAGGTTGCGCAGGAGGGAGTCAGGGAGGCGCACCGTCGTCGTCCCGAAGACGAGGGCCGATTGGGTTCAGCCTTTGAGGACGACAAGACGTCACACTGCAACTGTTTTTTTCACGCCCACACCCGAGCCATGAAACACCTTTTGATCTTAGGAGCCGGCACGGCCGGAACGATGATGGCCAACAAGTTGCGTCCTCAGCTCGATGAGGAGG
>CAZRPQ010000697.1:0-1137 GCA_964601725.1 uncultured Salinivenus sp.
GGGACCTGTGGACGTGTAGAGGCAGAGCCGGTCCAGCCGTCCGCGGTCCGTGGTCCGCCGTCGTAGTCAGACGTACTCCTCAAACTGGTGGGCGTGAAGGTACTCCACGACCTGTTTCACCTGCTGCGCGTTCTCTCGGTCGCAAACGAGCACGGCATCGTCGGTGTCGACGACCACCTTGTCGTGAATGCCGACGAGGACGACCAGGCGATCTTCGGTCTGGACGTAACATCGGCTTGAATCCTGCATGATGACGTTGCCCTCAATCACATTGCCGTGCTCGTCCTTCTCGGTCAGGTCGTAGACGGCCCGCCAGTCGCCCACGTCGTTCCAGTCGAAGGTGCCCGGCACCACGTACACCGTGTCGGCCTGCTCCATCACGCCGTAGTCGATGGAGATGCGCGGGCTGTTCTGAAAGGCCTGCGTCAGCGTGTCCGTGTCGACCGCCTCGCCGGCCTCACGGACCGGGGCAAACGCCTCATGGGCCTTGGGGAGATGGGTTTCGATCTGGTCGAGGATCGTGTCGGCTCGCCAGATAAACATGCCGCTGTTCCACAGAAAATCGCCCGCGTCGATAAACCGTTCGGCCGTCGATTGGTCGGGTTTTTCGGCAAAGGTTTGGACGGGATACGCCGTCAGGTCATTCTCCTTGTCCCCAGCCCCGTCGTACTGAATGTAGCCGTAGCCGGTCGCCGGATAGTCGGGCTCGATGCCGATGGTGACGAGGGCGTTGTGCTCCCGGGCTGCCTCGAACGCCACGTCGAGCGTGTCGTGGAACTGGGCGACGTCCCCGATCACGTGATCGGCCGGGAGCACCGCCATGGTCGCCTCCGGATCCCGTTTGGCGAGCGTCGTGGCCGCATAGGCGATGCACGGCGCCGTGTTGCGACTGATGGGCTCGGCGAGAATGTTTTCCTCGGGCACCGCGGGGAGCTGCTTCTTCGTCTTCTCCACGTAGCGTTCGTGGGTCACGATGAGGCAGCGCTCCGGGGGCACGAGGCCCTGCAGCCGCGCGATGGTGTTTTGGATGAGCGTCCCGTCACCGAAGATGTCGAGGAACTGCTTGGGGTGCTCCTTGCGGCTGGCGGGCCAGAAGCGCGTGCCGATGCCTCCGGCCATGATGACGGCGTAGTTCAT
>CAZRPQ010000698.1:0-1110 GCA_964601725.1 uncultured Salinivenus sp.
GGAAGGTTGAAGGTGTGGAAGGTTGAAGGTGTGGACGGAGGCACCGAGCTCGTGCGCCGGTCCGAAAATCGCAGCCATCGCATCGTATCGTCGGCGGCCTATTCCCACCATGCTACAGGAGCAGAATCTCGGTGCTCCCACACGCCCTTCGCGCAAGCGTAGAAGTGTCCCGGCAGCCGTCGAGGATGCACCCATTCGCCCGTGTGGGCTCGGCATCCGTCCTACGATCGAAGGCAGTTGAGCTTCCACCGTTCGACGGGGCGTTCAGCATACCGTCGCCCTGGGTTGGCAATTGGGCAGCGGGCGAGTTTCTTTTTGGTACGTCCCGTATCGATGTCCCAGTTCGGATCCCGAGCATGTCGCCGCCGTCGGAAGATACCATTCGGGCACTGGCCGCGACGTTTGCGCCGTCGCTCCAGGGCGACGACGCGCAGCTGCGCCGCATCTACAGCAACTTCTGCTACGTCTACGGCGACCTGCCGAGCGGGACCCGGACGAAGCTGGCGCTGCTGGTGCAGAGCGTCGAGGGCCTCAGCTGGCTCCGGTACGGACGCGCCCTCTTCGCCCTCTCCCCGGAGCAGCGCGACGCCCTCTGCCGCACGATCGCCGACGCCCCGATCGGGCGCCTCCAGGCGGGCTTCGGCGGGCTGCGGTCGCTCGTCCTGAACGCCACCTACACGGAGCCGGGGATGTGGGGTCGCATCGACTACGCCGGGCCGACGGTTGAGGACTGACGAGTGGGAGAGGGCGAGTGGGAGAGAGGGCGAGATGTCTCGGTCGTAGTGCGTATTTTGCGAGTCTCGGGGGGGGGGTCCCCTCCGCTGTCATTGAGTCGCGCCTGCTGTTTTCGGTTCGCTCACTTACGCAGTACGCACTACGCAATACGATCCAGGGACCTTCATTCCAGCCTCCACTGCCTGACGGGGGTCTATTCTCTACCAAACTCGCTGTCATGTCCCTTCAGTCGCAGTACGACGTCGTCATCATCGGCTCCGGGGCCGGGGGCGGGACGGTGGCCGACGTGGTGAGCCGCGAGACGGACCCGGACACCGACATCCTAAGTAGACCGGCACAAATTCATTAACCAAAGTCATTCTGAGCGACCGACGA
>CAZRPQ010000699.1:0-1103 GCA_964601725.1 uncultured Salinivenus sp.
CCGATGGGTGCCTCACGTCCGGTAGACGCCGCGGCCCAGCTGTCCTCCCACCCGGCAGGCCCCTTCCACACGGGCAATCACACGACACTTCCACGCCCACACTCCCCACCACAGACCACGCTGCTATGGAAAACCAACCCCAAGGCCCTACTTCCAGGAACGCGACCACGCGTCTCGACCCGCGCCCTGCTTCTCCGATGCGCCGCGTCGTTGGATACAGCGTCGGAGGCGCGATCGGGGGAGTCGTATTTGCTCTCCTGCAGCACCTCGGCCCTGAGCTCCTCAGACAGCCTGCCCTCGTCCGGTGGGCGTTTCTCTACGCCCTCCTCGGCGGAATCGCCGCAGGCATCTGGGAGGCCGTCACCCGGTGGGCCACGGCTCAGTTTTCGCTGTCTCGCCGAGGGGCCGCGCTGGCGTCCGGACTCGCTGGGGGACTGCTCCTCGGGGGCGCCGCGCTGCTTGTTGCCGCACTGAAGCAGGGAACAGGGGCCGGTGGCCCACCTCCGGGCGGACTACTCCTGCCGGGGCTCCCCTGGACTGACGGACTCGGGGGATTTCTCTGTGGCGCAGTCGGGGGCGGGCTGTGGCGGTACCTCAATCCCGGACGGTCCCTAACGGTCTCCTTCCCTGATGGTCTCTTTCCCTGACGGTCTCCTCCCCTGACGCCGAAGCGCAGGAAACTCCAGGGCCCCTGGCCGAACCAGCGGAGAAGACCAGGTCGCCCACCACCGGATGGAGCGTTCGTTCTTTGCGTCTGCTCTGGAGGCTCCGCCCCGATACTCGACTCGACCCTCGAAAATAACGACTCGCCGAACGCCCCGAATCGCATCTGCGGATGGGCCTGTCTGAACGAACGGAAGAAACGAACGCTGCCCCGCACGTGACGTCGATGACCCGCATGATGCTGATGACCCGAGTTGAAGTCACAATCACCGGACTGATCGAACTCATGCAAGGCGCACCCATGAAGACGAACGTGCTTCCCGTTTTGCTTCTCGCCGCCGGGCTCTTGGCAGGCGCAGTCCCTTCCTGCCTGGCACAGGGCCAATTCCATCCGGCACAGGGCCAAAGCGCCTCCTTCCCCCGGAAGGACGCGGCGGCTC
>CAZRPQ010000700.1:0-1102 GCA_964601725.1 uncultured Salinivenus sp.
CCTCGACTGGGCATTAATGATTGCGTTCAGAGACGGAATCGTTCGGGGCGCCGAGCGTGACGCGGCGTTTCGACGGGGCCACGTGGTGGAACTGAATGTGGATTGTGTCAGGGGGAAGCAAATCCTCGACGCGGTCGGCCCACTCGATGCACGTGATGCCCTCGCCGTGCAGGTACTCCTCAAAGCCCAGCTCCACGAACTCGTCGGGGGTCTGCACGCGGTAGGCGTCGAAGTGGTAGAGCGGCCGCTCGCCCTCGTCGTGGACGGAGAGGAGGGTGAAGGTGGGGCTCCGCACCTCAGCAGGCGGCGTGCCGATCCCCTGAGCGAGGCCCTTCACGAAATGCGTTTTGCCCGTCCCGAGGGCGCCGTAGAGGGCGAGCACAGCTCCGGAATCGAGCGCCGCCGCGACGCGGGCCCCGAGCGTCATTGTCGCCTCCACCGAGGTCGTGGTGCATGGGAAGAGGTCGTGAATCGTGTCGGTCTCGGTTGGCATCCTGGGGTGTGAATACGTGATGCGTGAGCTGCTCCGCTTGCACTTCACGTTTCACGCCTCACGCATCATCCGTTCCGGGCACGGGTGGCGCGTTCATCTGCACAGTTATGCTTTCGGCTTGAGCGTCGCCACCGGCAGAATCATCTCCTCCATGGAGGCCCCCCCGTGCTGCAACGTGTCGCGGTAAAGGTTCTCGTAGTGGTGGAAGTTGGTGGGGTAGACGAAGTAGTAGTCCTCTTTGGCGAGGAGGTAGTTCGTGTTCATGCCGTAGCTGGGGAGCCCGAACCGCTCCGGCTCGCGCACGTGGATGGCATCGTCCTCGTCGCACTTCAGGTTGCTCCCGTACTTGTAGCGCAGGGCGGTGGAGGTCTCGCGGTCGCCGATGACTTTCGTGGACTGGAGGCTCCGAATGGCGCCGTGATCGCTGGTCAGGACCACCGTGGCGTTCGTCTGGGCGAGGGCCTGCAGCATGTCGTAGAGCCAGGAATGCTCGAACCAGGTGCGCGTGAGGGCCCGGTAGGCCTCCTCGTCGGGAGCCAGTTCCTGGAGCACGTCCGACTCGGAGCGGCTGTGCGCGAGGATGTCGATGAAGTTGACGACGACGGCGCT
>CAZRPQ010000701.1:0-1099 GCA_964601725.1 uncultured Salinivenus sp.
CCTGGCCGAACGAGAGCTCCTCATCGGAGTGATCGATGGCGAAGTCCGTCGTGAGGACCGAGTCGTCCTCGCTGGGGGCCAGGGCGATCTCGTAGCCCACCTGCGGGCGGTCCCAAGTCGTGACGGTGATGCTACCCGTCTGGTTGTCAATCTCGACTTTGCCAGTGGAGCCAAGATCGACCGTGTCGCTCCGCGTCTTTGCACCGGGCGGGGATTGAGCCTGCGTAAGATGGACCGCGCCGAGGCCGAGCCCGACGATCAGCGCGGCGATCAGGGAACGCAGAGCGAGGGACATCGCACCCGAGGGCCACTGTTGGGGGGTCGGTTCGTAGAGACGACAGCCTCGTCTCCATTCTGTTTAAAGGAGGACCTCTAAGTGAGGTTGCGTCTGCCCCGCTGTGCGCTTACCGCGAGCGGAGCGCAACGTCGCCGTCGTCCGATTCGAGACGGACCATGGGGCCACCCCCGTTCACGCCACCCCGATAGTCGACCTCATCGTCGTCCTCGTCGGAGATCCGGATCGGCTGCAGGTCAAAATCGGAGATTAGATCGGTGTCGTCGTCGAAGTCCGTGTCGAGATCAAACCCCGCGTTGGCAGGCAGGGTGACCGTCACGTCCCCGTCGTGGGTGTCGGCGAGCACGTCGTCGGAGAGGGTCGCGAAGGAGACACGCGCGGACCCGTCGTGCGCCTCGAACCGAAAGCCGCCGTTCATCTCCTCGGCGGTCAGCTCACTCTCGTGGGTGTCTACGGACAGGCGGCCCGTGACGCGGCGGAGCTCGATGCGCCCCTCGTGGGTGTCGATCCGCACGTCCCCCTCCTGGTCGGTGATGGAGATGGGACTCTCGTGGCTGTCGATGGTGATCTCGCCGCGCTGCTCGGCCACCGTGATTGGGCCTTCGTGGCTGTCGATTCGGAGCCGCCCGGCGAGGCCCGTCACGTCGATCGTCGACTCGTGGTCGTCGATCTGCAGGGCCGCGGTGCGGGGCATCCGGATCGTGTAGTGGACCGCGGGGATGTCGATGCCGCCCCACCGGAAGCCGTCCTCGTCGAAGCCGAAGACCTTCGATTCGTCGTCGCCCTCTTCGTGCGCGGTCGCGA
>CAZRPQ010000702.1:0-1064 GCA_964601725.1 uncultured Salinivenus sp.
GAAAACATGGAAACAATGCACAGCGAATATCCGGGCGCGGTCGAGGTCTCGCTGTGACGGATATTCCACCCGCGACGTTCGAATCGCACAGGGGCTCGTTGGTCTGCTCGCTGGCATGGGGCGCATTGCTCGCCGCGGTCACGAGTCGCCGAAGCCGAATCCCCCAGAGACCTCCAATTGTCCCCAGGCGCTCGCTCGCTGAACGCAGCTTCCCGCTGACGTGCCAAGCAATCTCTCATGATGAGTGTCTTCGCGTCGCAGCGGTTTCATTTCAGGGACTCTTTCTGGAAGGCCCTCATCGTCGGCGGCCTGTTTCTCCCTGGGCACTGCGTGCCGGTGGATGCCCAGACGCCGTCTGAGTGGACCGTCACGTCCCCGGACGGGGGAGTCCAGACGACCGTGCAGCACCAGCAAGACGACGAGGGCACGCTCGCCTACCGGGTGACGGTCCGCGACGAGGGAACGGAGACCGTGCTCGTGCCCTTCTCGCCGCTGGGCATTACCCGGGCCGACGCGGACTTCACGACGGACCTCCGGTTCGTTTCCCAGAAGGAGAAGCGCATCGATGAGACGTATACGCTCGTTCACGGCAAACACCGTCGCCTGCACGCCGAGGCGCAGGGAAGCACGCTTAAGTTCGCCAACGAGGACGGAGAGAGGGTGGAGCTCGTCTTTCGGGCCTATAACGAGGGCGTGGCCTTCCGCTACCGGTTCCCGGCCCTCCGTGCGCGAGAGCACACCGTGTGGCAGGAGCAGACGGGGGTTCGGATGCCGGCGGGCGCCACCGGCTGGTTTTTGCCTTACGATCCGCCGACGAAAAAGTACGCCCCGGCCTACGAGAACTCATTTCGCCGCGTGCGCCCCGACACGACCTCCCCGACCGGGGTGGGCTGGGGTTTCCCGGCGCTCGTTCGAGCGAAAGCGGGTGGCCCGTGGGGGCTCGTTACGGACGCCGGGCTTGGCTGGGACTACGCCGGAATGCACTTTGAACTCGACACAAGCGCGACCCAAAAGGGAGCCGGCGGGCTCTATCGCTTCGTGTTTCCGGAGCCGGGGGAGGGGAA
>CAZRPQ010000703.1:0-1053 GCA_964601725.1 uncultured Salinivenus sp.
CGTCGCTGTCGGCATCGGGAAAGATGCGGTGGGTGAGCACCCGCGCCCCGTCGTTGGCGAACACCTCCACCGACGACCAGTCGACGAACACGTGGAGCGTGACCCGTCCGTTGCGCAGGGCGAGGGGCGCCTCGTCGCGAGCCGCGAAGTCCTCATGGAAGTCGTCGGTGCCGGCGTCGGTGCGGTCGACAAAGACAGTCTCGGTGGCTGCGTCGTAGCCGACGGTCGTATGCTGGTCGTCTCCCGCTCGCACGTTGAGCCCCACCGTCTCAGCCGTCCCGGGCTCGAAGGTGGCTTCGAGTTCCAACGTCTTCCCGGCGACGCCGTCCGGCCGGAGCGAGGTGGTCCCCGCCTCCACGGTCCGCTCCGCCAGCGTTACAGAGTCGGTGCGCAGTTGCCGGAGCTCCTTGACGGGCCTCTGCACCAGCCGCGGCGTGCCGTCGATGGGGCGCACCTGCACCGATCGGGGAATGGTCTGTGCGCTCCGCCACGGAGAGGTGGGGAGGGCCTCAGCGTAGTCCCAGTTGTTCATCCAGGCCAGCCACAGCGCGCGGCCATCCGCGTCGGGCACATTATTCCAGGGAATGGCGGCGTAGAAATCCGGGCCGTAATCGACCCAGTGCGGGCCGCGGTCCAGGAAGCCGTCGTTCGGGGTAAAGGTCGTGCCGTCGAAGGTGCCCAGAAAGTACTGGGCTCCGGAGCCCCCGGCCACCGATCCGGGGTTCAGGTCCACCTGCAAGACCCACTGTGTCCGGTCCTGTCCTTCCACCGGCACCCGAAAGAGCGCCGGACACTCCCACATGCCGCCCGTTGCGCCGGCGGGCCCAAAGTCGCTCATGTGCGTCCAGTTCTTCAGGTTCGTTGACTCGTAGAACTGGATCGTGCGCTGAGTGGGAAGGACGATCGACATTACCCACTTCTGCCCCGGGGCGTACCAGAAGACGTTCGGATCGCGGAAGTCCGGGTCCGGGTGGTCGAGCACTGGATTTCCCTCGTACTTCGTCCAGGTGTCGCCCCCGTCGGTGCTGTAGGCCAGCGACTGGGCCTGATTGA
>CAZRPQ010000704.1:0-1022 GCA_964601725.1 uncultured Salinivenus sp.
CCGTTCTTGTGGTCGTCCATCGCCACGTACACCGTGTTGGGGTCGAAGCGGTCGGCCTTGATGTCGTTGACGAAGGCCCTGGACGGAACGCCGTCAATGTCTTCCAGCTCGATGCGGCGCCAGTTCTCGCCGCCGTCCTCGGTGACGTGAAGCAGGCCGTCGTCCGTGCCGGCGTAGACGAGGTCCTCGTCCTGGGGCGATTCGGCCAGCGAGGTAATGGTGTTGTAGTTGGACATGGCCAGCACGTCCCAGGGGTTGTCCCAGCTGCGCTGCTTGCCCATGATGGGCAGCTCGATGCGCTCCTCGTCCCGGGTCAGGTCGCCGGAGAGGGCCGTCCAGCTGTCGCCCCGATTTTCGGAGCGCCACACGCGGTGGGACGCGAAGTACAGGCGCTCGGGATTGTGCGCGCTCGTCTCGATGGGCGAATCCCAGTTGAAGCGCTCGTAGTCCTCGTCTTCCCCCGCCTGGGGCTGGATGAAGACCTGGTCGCCGGTCCTGCGGTCCACGCGGTGCAGGCCGCCCCGCTGCGTTTCGGCGTAGAAGATGTGGTCGTTTTCCGGGTCGGTGGCCGAATCGTGGCCGTCGGCCCCGAGGGTCTTCTCCCAGTCGGCATTGCGGATGCCGCTTTCGTGCTCGGTGCGGGAGGGGCCGGTGTTCGAGCCGTTGTCCTGCGTGCCGCCGTAGACGTTGTAGAAGGGCTCAGCGTCGTCGACCGACACCTTGTAGTACTGCATCACCGGCAGATTGCTGATGAACCGCCAGGTGTCGGTGTGGTCGAACGTCTCGTACAATCCCCCGTCGGTGCCGAGCATGAGATAATCGGGATCGTCCTCGCGGAACGCCAGGGCGTGATCGTCCGAGTGCTTCGTGTCCAGGTCAATCCGCTCGAAGGTCTTGCCATGGTCGTCGGACATCTGCAGATATACGCTCACCAGATAGAGGCGGCCTGTGTGGTGGGGCGAGGCGTAGAGCTCCTGGTAGTAGTGGGGGCCGGTGCCGCCCGCCACGGCGTCCGACCGCTT
>CAZRPQ010000705.1:0-1021 GCA_964601725.1 uncultured Salinivenus sp.
CAGAACTCAATCAAGGCCCGCTTGCCCTCGCGGCAGTTCTCGGCCTTCAGCGAGCCGGGCTCGTAAAAGACGCCCGAGTGGATGACCCCCGAGTTGTGGCCCGTCTGGTGGGCGGCCACCTGCGATTCCTTTTCCAGGATGGCGACGGACGTGTCGGGGTACTGCTCGGTAAGGCGGTAGGCCGTGGCGAGGCCGACGATTCCGCCCCCGATGATTGCAACGTCGTAGGTCGGCATATGGCAGCGTGCGGGGTGAGTGCAAGTCCCGAGGGGTGAGGTCGCCCCTCAACAACGACAACGAAGATACAAAGGCGAAGCGAACCGAAAAGTGCCCCGCCCCGGAAAATTGCCCGAAGATCTTACCGATCCGTGCAGAAATTCCTAAACCTTATTTCAGGATCCGATGGTGAGTAGAGGCGTCCCGCCCGGACGCCTCAACGCCTTTAAGAACGTCCTCACGCATCGGTAGGCGGAGGTGTCGCGAGTCTCACAACAGGCAGGCAACACCCGTGCCGGCGGAGAGTTTAGACGGCGCGCGTTCGTTACAGCGGTGCTTCCAGCCATGACCTGCCGACTCCACCTTTGTTGCGTTGCGGCCAGTCTCGTGATGGGGGCGGGCCTATTCGTCGCCGCCGGGTGTGTGGACACGGACGCCTCTTCGCCGGGCACGGCGGATCCGTTCTCGGAGTCGGAGCCCGTCTTCGACGTCCGATCGGTGACCCTCGACGCCCGGAACCGTCCCGACTCCAGCCTGCTGGTGCGCCTCCGCGACCTCGGCGTCACCCACCTGACGCTCGTCTCGTTCGGATGGCAGGAGCGCGCGTCGAGCACGGACATCGGGGTCGACACCACCAAGGGCTGGTACAGCGAGTCGCACGATGGCATCCGTACGCTCTCCCGCCAGGCCCACGCGCTGGGGATGGACGTCATCCTTAAGCCGCACCTCTGGGTGGGCGGGTACGACGAGGAACAAGACCGCAGCGAGATCGGCTTCGACACCGAGGCGGAGTGGGCGGAGTGGG
>CAZRPQ010000706.1:0-1018 GCA_964601725.1 uncultured Salinivenus sp.
TGCCGAGCGCGTTGTCGCTCGTGAGGCGTACCTCGTGGCGCTCGACCTCGACGTGTGGATTGAGGTCGTCGAGCCGCTCGGAGGCAGCGTCCAGCTTGGGGCGACCTACGTCGCTGGTGCCGTAGAGAATCTGGCGCTGGAGGTTGGAGGCCTCCACCGTATCGAAGTCGACGAGGCCGATGCGCCCGACGCCCGCGGCGGCGAGGTAGGTGGCGGCCGGGGAGCCGAGCCCGCCCGCGCCGACGAGCAGGACCGAGGCGTTTTTCAGTTTCTCCTGCCCCTCCTGCCCAAACTCGGGCAGCGTGAGGTGACGGCTGTAGCGCTGGAGTTCGTCGGGGGAAAGGTCTGCTTGATTTTGGTCAGGGGGGGCTGTGGTCGTAGGCATCTGGTGTGTTCGGAATGATTTGCCAGTGAGCGGAATTTCGTATTGCGTATTTCGTATTGCGTAACGAGCCCGCGCAAACCGCTCCGATACGCAACACGCAATACGCACTACGGCTGGTGCGAGGCAAGACTTCGCTTCGGAAGAGAGAGGACCAGTGCGTTTTGCCCAATCCTCCGCACGATTCATCCCCCGGCGATGGAGGGGACGATGGAGACCTCGTCGCCCGGCTCCAGCGTGGTGTCTGCGCCGTCGCCGAAGCGCACGTCCTCGTCGCCGACGTAGATGTTCACGAACTGGCGGAGCTCGTCGTCCTCGTCGTAGAGGTTGTCGGCGAGGTCGGGGTACCGGTCCACGAGCGTGCGGAGCGCCTCGTCGACCGTGGTGCCCTCGACCTCAACGCTGGACTGTTCGTCTGTGGCCGAGCGGAGGGGCGTAGGGATGCGGACGGTGACGGTTGTTTTCGTGTCTGGCATGGTGGTCGTTGGGGGTTGGAAGGGTGAAGGTTGGAAGGGTGAAGGTTGGAAGGGTGAAGGTTGGAAGGGTGAAGGTTGGAAGTTTGGAGGTTGGAAGGGTGAAGGTGGAAGGTTGGACGGTTGGGGCGTGGATGCGTGGAGGAATGGAAGCGCGGAGGCG
>CAZRPQ010000707.1:0-1013 GCA_964601725.1 uncultured Salinivenus sp.
ACGATCCGGTCGACGTCCGCAGCAGAAAGAACACGTTCGTGGGTCATAAGGCCGGGTCAGCGATTGCAAAGAAGACGCTTGCGGATGGGTCTTTCTACTCCCCCCTGGAGCTCGCGGGCCCCTCTGCTTCCGTTCGAAACTCTCGTGGAGGCCGGAAGCATCTGGCCCCTGTTGCGTCCAAATACCGACTTCTGTCGTGTCGTTCCACAGTTTCCCGTTGTGACCATGTCCCACGAAGTCAACGATTTCCACACCGACGTGATCAACGCGAGCGCCGAGGACCCCGTGCTCGTGGACTTTTGGGCCCCCTGGTGCGGGCCCTGCCGGCAGCTCAGTCCCGTGCTGGAATCGCTAGACGAGGCGGCCGACGACTGGTCCCTCGTGAAGGTGAACGTAGACGACAATCAGGCCGCAGCGCAGGAGTACGGCGTGCGGGGCATCCCGTCGGTGAAGCTGTTCGTGGACGGCGAGGTTGAGGCCGAGTTCACCGGCGTCAAGCCCAAGCCTCAGATCCAGAACTGGCTCGACGAGAACCTGCCGAGCGAGGAGAAGAGCCGCATCGAGCAGGCAGAGGCCGCCCTCGAAGAAGGCGACCACCAGGAGGCCGAGCATCTCCTCTGGCCGGTGCTGGAGGACAATCCCGACCACGACGAGGCTCAGATCCTGATGGCGCGGGCCCTGGCCTTCAAGGACCCGAGCCGCGCCCAGGTGCTGGCCGACGAGGCGGAGGTGGCGGACCCCGATCTTCGCCAGATGCGTGAAAGCGTCCGGACGATCCTCCGCCTTCTGGAGCGGGGCGAGGACCCGTCGTCCCTCCCGGAGAACGGCGTCAAGGATACGTACGTGGCGGCCATCGAGGCGCTGGATGACCAGGACGTCGAGACGGCCCTCCAGAATTTCATCGAGGTGGTGCGCACCAACCGCGACTACGACGATGACGGGGCGCGCAAGGCCTGCGTCGCCCTCTTTACCCTGCTCGGGGAGCAACACCCAATCACCCAGGAGCACCGTCG